>DATENU010000022.1:300000-397180 GCA_035274845.1 Chthoniobacterales bacterium | reverse complement strand
CGCGATGAGAGTCGCCTCCATCGCGCGACGTAGCGCGCGATCCACCTAGTGCGGCGAAGGCGCGGCTGTTGGTGTCGGTGTCCCTGTCGGGCTTGGACTCGGCGCCGCCACCAGGGGCAGCTTCAGCGCGTTGAATTCCGGGTTGCTCATCACGAAGGTTCCTTCGCGTTCGTCGGAGCGCGCAAACCACATGCCTTCGCCGGCTGATGCGCCGACCACGAGCTTGTGGACCGCTTTGTCGTCGGGCGAAGTCGTGAACGTAATCGTGACTTGCGGCTTATCGACGCCATGCGCCGGCGTCGTCGCGCCCGCCCAGCGAACGGCGCGCACGACTGACAGCGTGTTCAGCAAGGACTGCACATTCACCGAGTTGATTGGCTCGCTTCCTTTCACCCAAGTCCATTCCTTCTTGTCATTTCGGACGAGCGCATATTCGCGATCGGTCGTCACCGTCAGTTTGTGCACCTCATCCGGCTTAAACCGGAACACCGCCAGCTCCTGCCACTGCAACGGATCAGGGAAAATGTTGTCGAGCAAACTGCGGCGGACGGCCACGATGAACGGCTCGTCCCCCAGCCGCGCATAAACCTCCTCGCCCTCCACTTTTCCAAACGCGATCGAAGCAAAGGGATGTTCGCCGGCCGTGCTCTCGGGCGTATTCTCCGAGGAGAAGGAACTGAAAGTGACTTGGAGCTGCGGTTTATCGAGGCCGTACTTGGGCAGATCGGACGCCACATCTTCGACGAACTTCGTCACCTGCTCGGCGCGGACCAGGTCGAGCATGCGGATGACTTCCCCCGCATTGGCGGGCAGGTTATTCTTGTTCGCGATCGTCCAGTTTTCCTCCGCGCGAGCGAGGACCGTTTTTCCTTTGTCCGCCGCCTCGATGGTGATGCGGTCCAGAATGTTCGGATCGATTCGAACCAAATGCCGATCGCGAAGATCGGCGGGCTTCACAGCCAGTAATTCCTCGATCTTCTTCGGCAGGGTATAGACCGCATTGCGTCCCGTGAAACGGACGTAAACCTGGTCCTTGTCCTTTTCTCCCGTGGCCGCAACCGGACCGCCGATCTGGAGACTCTGCCCGGTCTTGTCTTCGCCAGAAAACACCGTGATGGAACCGCGCGGTTCCGCCAGGCCATACGGCCGCAAATCGCCCCGGTCTTCGGCCACGAATTGCTGGATCTGCGCCGTGGTCACTTGCGCGAGCAAATCGGAAATTTTCTGATCGTCGCCGCGCGCCCGGAGTGGTTTGACGATTTCCCAGTGATCCGCTTTTTTTTCCACTTCCATTTCGCCGGCGGCCGTCTTGAGCAACGCGCGCGTGATCTGGGCCGTAGCCAGGTCGGTCAGTTTCCTGTCCCGAAAGTCCTCGGGCTTCTTCGCAATATCGTTCCGGACCGATTGCGCGGCGATGAAGACATCATTCCCGTCGCCTACCCGGACATACATTTTGCCCTGGAGCGCCGCGTCGTTTCCAAACGTGATTTCCGGCGGCATCCCTTTGCCGATCAGCTTCAACTTGAGCTTTCCCTTGCTCAGGCCGAATTCGTCCAGCTTGCTCTTGTCCCTGGCAATTTCGTTTGCGGGAATGGCATCGAATTTCTGCCATGAATCGAGGTCGGCCAGCAGACTCTCGATCGCGCCCCGGTCAGCCTGGTCTTTGAACGGAGCTTCGAGCCTCCATTTCTGGTCTTGTTTGCGCAGATCGATTTTGTCCTCACCGTTTTGGATCACGATTCCTTCGAGCGCGTCCCGTTCGAAGTTGACCACGTTTCCCGCCTTTTGTTTGGCCTCCTCTGTATTGGGGCGTTTGCTCTCGTAAAACTTTATGTAGGCGGCGACCGCAATCACCACCGTCAGCAAGAGCAGCGTCGTCCTGGTCTTCATGTGCGGCGTTGCCACCAGACAGCGAACCCGAGGATAGCCGGGATTAGTGGGATAAGCGCGAGGATCAGCCACCTCAGATTGCGCAGGGACTTGTCTTCGAGGGTAAAGGTGAGGGTCTTGGGAACCTTGGGCGCGATGCCGATGAGTTGCTCGCGGCTCAGAAGCCAGTTCACGCTGGCCGAGAAAAAGTCGAGCGCCTGCTGGTCCTGGGTGATCGCGCTGTCCTGGATGAACGTTGAGTTGCTCACCACCACCAGGCGCGAGGAGTTGGCTTGGACGCGCTCGTCGGCGCTGCCGCCTTTTTCGATTGAGACAGCGATCGTCAGCGGCGTCGTGGGAGCCTGGGCGGCGTCGGCCTGGAGCTTCTCTTCATCGGTCGAGTTATAATCCGTCTCGGCCCAGTATCCTTTTTCGGCCTGAACCAAAGGTTGGAGCCGCACATTCACGGCGCGGACCCGGTCCTGTTCCAGGGTTAGCGAACAAGTGCCGCCCAGGAAGATCCCGCGAACGTCTCCGAGCCGTTTGGTGATGATGTTGTCGGGCAGAAAACGTCCGACCACGTCCCGGACCCGGGCCATTTCCTGGATGCCGGTCTTCACCAGTGCCATGAGCCGGTCGTCATTAACTTTCACGCCCAGTTCGTTGAGAAAGGCGTTCAGCTTCGGCGTCTTCGCGGAGGGATCGAGCAGAAGAAGGATGCGGCCCTGCTTCTCCCAGAAATCCCGAAGCAATTTCATCTCGCGATCGGAGAAATCGTATTGGGGACCATTGATGACGATGGTTTTTACGTCCGCCGGGATTGCGCCTACCTCGAACAGGTTCAGCTCCTGGAACTTGATGTTTTCATTCTCAATCACGGTCTTGACCAGGGAGATCGGGCTGCGAGTGCCGGGATCGGGAGCCAACGTCGGCGACAAACTGGGCGCCGTGTCCGCGATGGGCGGTTCCTTGTGACCAAGAACGTAGCCGAGTGTGTTTTTCTTCCCCTCCACCAGGTCGATCATCGCGCTGGTAATGGCCTGCTCGCCCTTGAAGGCGGTGACCTTCGGCGGCTCGCCCAGCATCGGGTTTCCCTGGTCCACCTCCGCCATCTCGGACGCCTTCACGGTCTTGTTGCGGCCGTCGTAATCCAGGATGACGAGGCTCTCGTCGCTCACCACTTTGTATTTGTCGAAAAGCTCCTTGGCGCGGGAAAGGTTTCGTTCCGGATCGATATGCTCGATGTCCATCTTCCCTTTCCCCGCGTACTGATATTCGGTCAGCAACGCCTGCACATCCTGGCCGATCGGATTCGTCGGCGAAAAGAAGACCGTCACCCGGACTTTGCCCTTGATGGTCTCGAGGAAGCGCTTGGTTTTATCCGAGAGCGCGTATTTCTTGTCGCGCGACAGGTCCCAGCGCCGGTAATGCTCGAACCCGAGATAGTTCGCCATGATGGCGAGGAAAAGAAGGAGCCCGATTTGCACCAAGACGTTCAAGCCAATGCGAACGCGGTGAATCTTGCGCGGCTTGATTGGAAGCGATTCGTCGGTTTCCATCCTTACAGCCTCCACTTCCGGGATTGAAACGCCTGATAGGTCAGCGCCAGGACGAGGAGTGTCATGCTCACGTAAAGAACCACCGGCCGCGTATCGATCTCACCACGGGAGAGCGTTCCCATTTGCTCGATGGCCGAGAAATACCCGAGCGCTTGCCGCGTGCTCGAGCTGATCTCCTGGAGGACGAAAGAGATCAGGCCCGCGAAAAAATGCAGAGTGATGACGCAGAACGAAATGATCGCGGCCACGATCTGGTTCTTTGTCACTACCGACGCCAGACATCCGATTGACAGATAAAACATGCCCAGCAGGAGCAGCATGAGATACGCGCCCAGATAGGCGCCGGTGGAGTTCGCCGCCGGCTGGTGGGTCACGGCCTGGAAGATCCAGAAATACAGCAGGGTGGGGAGCCAGAGAATGATGTAGAACACCAGCGAGCCGAAGAATTTCGCGAGCACGACCTGCCAGTCCCGCACCGGCGCGGTCATCAACGGCTCGATGGTTCCGAGCTTAAATTCCTCTGCGAACAGCCGCATCGTGATCAGTGGAAAAATCAGGACGAAAGCGAACCAGAAAAAGACGGAATTAAAGAAAGCTTCCTGGATCGAATACGACATCGGGCGCCCGTTCATGAACGAGAGCTGGAAATAGAAGTCCGCTCCGCTCACGAAAAGAAAGAAGACGAGCACCACGTACGCGATCGGCGAGTAGAAGTAGCTCCGGACTTCGCGGGAGAGGAGTGTGTAGAATTTTCTCATTGAGCCCCCCGCTTCATTCCGCATCCGGGTGCGTTATCTCCACGAACACGTCTTCCAGCGTGGCCCGGCGCTGCGAGAGCTCGCGCAACGTCCATCGCCGCGCATTCGCAAGCTGGTAAACATCCTCGCGGACATCCGTGTTCGCTTCGACGCGCAGGGCGAACACCTGCCAGTCGCCATCGGTCGAAACCGTTACGTCGCGCACCCCGGGAATCTTCTTCAACTCCTCGGCGCCATCATCATGGCCAACTTTCGCTTCCACGAAGACGCCGCCCGCCGTCCGAATCCGGCCCAGCAAATTCTCAGGCGTATCGCAGGCTTCGATCCGGCCTTTGTTGATAATGATCACCCGGCTGCAGGTCATCTCGACCTCCGGAAGAATGTGGGTCGAAAGGAGAATGGTGTGCTGTTTGCCCAGGTTTTTGATCAGGTCGCGCACCTGGCGAATCTGATTGGGGTCGAGACCGCTCGTGGGTTCGTCAAGAATGAGCAGGTCCGGCTCGTGGACGAGCGCATCAGCCAGGCCGACCCGCTGGCGGAAGCCTTTTGAAAGCGCGCCGATTAGTTTCTTCTCCACCTCTTTGAGGCCGCAAAGTTCTTTGACGTCGCCGACCCGCTCAGCCACCCGGCGATGCGGCACACCCTTCAAGGCCGCGCGGTAATCGAGATATTCGGTCACCCGCATGTCGTTATAGAGCGGGACGTTCTCCGGCATGTAACCGAGATGGGCGCGGGCCTGGAGCGATTGATCGAAGATGTCGAAACCGGCGATGGTGGCTCGGCCTGAAGTCGGCGGCATGAAGCTCGACAGGATCCGCATCGTCGTGCTCTTGCCGGCGCCGTTCGGGCCGAGGAAACCCATGATTTCGCCTTTGCCGACCTCGAAACTCAAATCCTGGATCGCGGTGTGGCCGGCGTAGCGTTTCGTGAGATTTTCGACTTTGATCATGAGGAAGTAATCCTGTGAGACAACGGAAACTGCCGGGCGTTTCGAATTTTTGTGTGTTTCAACGCGCCGTCAAAGGCACGGTTTCCTGCTGGCCCTGGCCGTTGGCGCGGACAATGCCGATCGTAAAATCGACGCTGGTGCCGGAGCCGACGCGCGAGAGCAAGCCTTCCAGTTGTTTCACGGAAGTCACGTTGTATTTCCCGACCCGGTAAATCACGAGCCCGCGCTGGATGCCCGCCTGGTCCGCAGGGCTATTGGGCTCGACCCCGGTGACCAGGACTCCCTGGCCGGCGGCATAGCCGAGGGCATCGGTCAGGTCAGCGGTGAGATTCTGGAGTTGCATCCCGAAAAGCCGGATCGCATTTGCGCTGGCTGGCTCCTTCTCCGGCTTGTTCTTTGGCGCCGGCGGACTTTGCGCGATTTTTTTGAATTCGGCCACGCTCGAGCGGACCGTCTCCGCCGGAATGGCAAAGCCGACCCCCTGGGTCGGAACGCCCTGCGGCGTGAAAGCCATTTTCGCGGAGCTGACCCCAACCAGGCGTCCCGAGAGATCGACGACCGGGCCGCCGCTGTTCCCCGGATTGATCGCGGCGTCGGTTTGCAGGAGGTCCTTGTAGTCGGTCTCGTCGATCGTGATATCGCGCTTTGTGCCGCTCAGAACGCCGCGGCTGATCGAACTGCCATAGCCCAGGGCGTTGCCGACAACGAGAACAGTCTGGCCGAGCAGGTTCGGCGAGATGCTCTCGAGATTCATGAAAGGAAAATCGCCCTTGGCCTCGATTTTGATCAGAGCGAGGTCCTTCTTCTCGTCACCGGCAATGTAGCGGGCGCTATAGGTTTTCCCGTCGTTCATGGTCACCTCGATTTTGAGATCGGCCGCGCGCTGGACCACGTGCTCGTTGGTCACGATGTAGCCAGCGGGATCAACGATGAAACCCGAGCCGAGGCTTTGCAGAGTCTGCCGGACTTCGCGGGGCCGGCTTCGGTAAGTTCCAAAGTATTGCGCGGTGAAATCCTCAAACGGATCGCGGACCCGCCGCCGGACGATCCGCTCGGTATTGATATTGACCACTGCCGGCAGGACCTTCGCCACTGCCAGCACGGCCGGCTCCGAAGCGGGATCGGCCTGGGCGAAAAGAGAGGGTGCGGTAAGCAGCAAGACCGCGGTCATCAGTCGGTTCGTTCTCAAGCAGGGTCCTCCTCAAGCTGCGATGTAATCTCTTTCGGCATGTTTCCCCGAAGTTCGGGGTACGCCTCTGCGATCCGGATCAGGTCTAGTTCGTCCTTTTTGCGCTTGCTCACTCTTCGCTTCTCGTCAGTCCACGCCCAGATTTTCCCCTGCACAAGGTCGTTCAAGTCCGCCACTGGAACGCTTTGTCCGAGAACTTCGCGCGCTTGTGCTCGCGCGATGAACGCCTGGTAACGGTCGTCCTGGGTGAATTGAATATTCAACTTGCCGGCGGCTTTCTTCGCGTTGAGCGAATGAGCGAATTGCTCCATCTGAAAACCGGATGCGGCCAGTTCTCCTCGGATCGCTTCAAGATGTTGCGAAACCACGACGATGTCCGCATCAATGGTGTAAACCGGCTCGACGTAGCAGTTCACCGCCAGGCCGCCGATCAGACACCATGGGCCGTGACGCCGTAGAATCGCGACAACCTGCGCGAAATCACTGGCCCCGCCATTAGTGACAGATTCGTAGATTTCTTCCGCCGTCATCTGGGGTTGCAAGTAAAGGAACACTCTTCGCACTGTCAACTTGCCGGAGCCCATCGATCCTTGCAGATTGAAGCCACCATGCGCCCCTCTTTTGCGACCCATGTAAATCTCGAATTACTCGAGGAAAACTATGCGCGTTGGCAGAAGGACCCGGATTCGGTGGACTCCGGCTGGTCCGCTTTCTTTGAAGGGTTCGAGCTGGGCGACCTTCATCTCCGGAATGGCGCCGCCGCGGCTGAGGCCCAACCGCGCCAGGAAATCGCCGAAGGCCCGCTCCAAACCCGGGTGGACGGATTGGTTTACGCCTATCGAACCCTCGGGCACACCATCGCCCGGATCGATCCGCTGGCGGATAAGCGCCCGCAGAACCCGCTCCTGAGTCTCCGAGAACTCGGCTTTAGCGAGAAGGACCTCGGGCTTTCGGTCTCGTCGAAATTCTTTCTCGACGGTCGCAAAATGACCCTCCGCGAGATGATCGCGCTGCTCGAAAGCATCTACGCCGATTCGATCGGCGCGGAATTTCAGCACATTCAAAATCCGCGTGTCCGCAACTGGGTCCGGCACCGGCTGGAATCGCGTCCGCCCAAACACGACACGGCGCGGGAAGCGCAGATCGCGCTGCTTCGCGCTCTCCTGGAAGCAGAAACTTTCGAAACGTTTTTGCATACCCGCTATGTGGGCCAGAAGCGGTTTTCTCTTCAGGGCGGGGAGTCGCTCATGGTCATTCTCGACACCATCCTGGAGCGCTGCCTGCGCCACGGGGTCGAGGAAATTTGCATGGGGATGGCCCATCGGGGCCGGCTCACGGTCCTGGCCAATTTCCTCAAGAAATCGCTCCAGGTGCTTTTCACGGAGTTCTCGACCAACTACATCCCTGACCTCGTAGCCGGCGACGGGGACGTGAAATACCATCTTGGCTACCGGACGGTCCGAAAGCTCGAGTCAGGCGCGGAGGTGGAAATTCGTCTCTCGGCCAATCCAAGCCATCTCGAGGCCGTCAACCCGGTTGTGGAAGGGACGGCGCGCGCGCGCCAACGGATCCGCGGCGATACCGAATTGCGCCGCAAAGTTCTCCCCTTGCTCATTCACGGCGATGCCGCCTTCGCCGGGCAGGGGATCGTGGCCGAGACGCTGAACATGTCGCAGCTCCACGGTTACGGGACGGGCGGGACGGTCCACGTGGTGGTGAATAACCAGATCGGGTTCACGACCCTGCCGGAGGATGCCCGTTCCTCCATGTATGCCACCGACATCGCCAAGATGGTTGAGGTCCCGATTTTTCACGTGAACGGGGACGACCCGCTCGCGGTTAAGTTTGTCACTGAACTGGCCTTGGATTTTCGCCAGGAGTTCGGGCGCGATATCGTCATCGACATGTATTGCTACCGCCGCTACGGCCACAACGAAGGCGACGAACCGTCGTTCACCCAGCCCGATCTTTACGCGAAGATCCAGAAGCGCCTCCCGGTCGCCCAGCTTTTCAAGAAGGAGCTGATCGATGCCGGAAGATTAAGCGCGGACGAGGCGGCCAGCCTGGAAGCGGAGTTCGAAATGCGGCTGGAGCTGGTCCTGCAGGAGGTGAAGTCGATCGAGGAAGAGCAAGCCGGCGAGAAGGCCAGGTTCCAGGAATCGACCGCGGTCTTTCAGCCTCAATACACCACGGAGTGCAAGCCGACGGCGATCAGTCCCGAGATGTTGCGCCAGATCGTGGAGGGGCTGACGCGCGTTCCGGAAGATTTTCAGGTCATTCCAAAGATAAAGCGCACGGTGCTAGATAGGCGGCGCGAGGTTTTCGAAGCGGGCGGTCCATACGAATGGCATTACGCCGAGGCGCTCGCCTTCGGATCGTTGCTTCTCGAAGGGACGCCGGTGCGGCTCTCCGGTCAGGACAGCCGCCGCGGAACGTTCAGCACGCGCCACGCTTTCATTTACGACGCGAAGACAGGGCAGCCGTATATGCCGCTGCTCCACCTCGCGCCCGACCAGGCCCGCATCTGTGTTTACAACAGCCTGCTCTCAGAGGCGGCCGTCCTCGGGTTCGATTACGGCTATTCGCTCGATTACCCGGACATGCTCTGCCTTTGGGAAGCGCAGTTTGGCGATTTCGCCAACGGCGCCCAGGTCATCATCGACCAGTTCATTACCGGGGCCGAATCGAAATGGCAGCGGCCCAGCGGGATCGTGCTTCTTCTCCCGCACGGCTACGAGGGACAAGGCCCGGAGCATTCCAGCGCGCGACTCGAGCGCTTTCTCCAGGCCTGCGCCGAAGATAATATCCAGGTCTGCAATCTCACCACCTCCGCGCAGTACTTTCACGTTCTGCGGCGGCAGAAGAAACGCGATTTCGTCAAGCCTCTCATCATCATGACGCCGAAGAGCCTGTTGCGTTCCGAACAGGCTTCATCGCGCACGGAAGATTTCACGAGTGGAGGATTCTCGGAGATTCTCGGCTCGCCCGAAGTGGGGCCCCCGGAGAAAGTGAAGCGAGTCATTCTCTGCACCGGCAAAGTTTATTACGATCTGCTGAATCACCGGGACGCGGAAAAGATCACCAACGCCGCGATCATCCGGGTCGAGCAACTCTATCCCCTGGCCGAGCACAAGTTGCGGGAAATGGTCAAACCGTTCCCCAAGAGTGCGAAACTGATCTGGTGCCAGGAAGAATCGCAAAACATGGGCGCCTGGAGTTTCATCGAGCCGCGTTTGTGGGCGCTTTTCGGCCGCAAAATCGTTTACGCGGGGCGGAACGCGAGCGCGAGTCCCGCGGTCGGTTCGCTCGCGGTCCATAAGCGTGAGCAGGCCCAGCTGATCGCGGAGGCGTTCAGCTTGTGATAGGTGAATGGTGATAAGTGAATGGTTCTTGATCACAAGGCACTGATCACTATTCACTTTCCACTTTTGCGCATAATGTAACGCCTTCATGAGCATCGAGGTAAAAATTCCGGCCGTCGGCGAATCGATTGAGAGCGGGATTGTTTCGGTCTGGCACAAAAAATCGGGTGAGCCGGTGAGCGCCGGCGATCCGCTCTTTACTCTCGAGACCGACAAGGTTTCCACCGAGATCACCGCGGAGCGGGATGGCGTTTTGCAGACCATGGTCGCGGAAGGCGCGGAGGTGAAAATCGGAGAGGTGGTTGCGATGATTGAGGACGCTGGGAGCAGCCCGAAACCGAGCGCGCCAAAAAGCGAGGCCGCGGCTGCGCCGGCCGAGGCAAAGCCGGACGGGCAGAAACCCGCTCCGGCTGGGGAATCGTCGGATGCGCTTTCACCAGCCGCTCGCCGCGTGGTGACAGAGGAAAAACTGGATCCGCAGGAAATTCGCGGGAGCGGGAAAGGGGGGCGCATCACGAAAGGAGATGCGCTCAGTGCGGCCCAGAATCGCCCGGCTCCGTCGGAGGCTCCGGCGCCGAAACCTGCGGGCGATCGCGCGGAGGAAAAACCGGCGCAGGCGTCCGGGAACGAACGGTTCACCCGCAAAAAAATGTCGCCCCTGCGCCGCAAGATCGCCGCGCAGCTTGTCATGGCTCAGCACACGGCCGCCATCCTTACGACCTTCAACGAGTGCGACATGACCGCAGTCCAGGCGTTACGGGCGAAATCGCAGGACGCCTTCACGAAAAAGAACGGCCTTAAGCTGGGGTTCATGTCTTTCTTCATTAAGGCGGCGGTTGAGGCGTTGAAGGCCGTGCCGGCGATCAATAGCCGGATCGAAGGCGAAGATTTTATCCTGAATCACTTCTACGATATCGGGGTCGCGGTCGGAACAGAACGCGGCCTGGTGGTTCCGGTCGTGCGCGATGCGGACAAGAAGAGTTTCGCGGAAGTGGAGCGGGACATCGCGGATTTCGCGGGGAAAGCGCGGGAGGGAAAGATCAAGATCGAGGATTTGCAGGGCGGCACCTTCACGATTTCAAACGGCGGAGTTTACGGTTCGCTCATGGGGACACCGATCCTGAATCCGCCTCAAAGCGGGATTCTCGGCATGCACGCGATCGTGAAGCGCCCGATAGCGGTGAAGGACGCGGTTGAGATTCGACCGATGATGTATTTGGCGTTGAGCTACGATCACCGCGCCGTCGACGGCAAGGAAGCGGTCACGTTTCTCGTGACCGTGAAGCAGTGCATCGAGGACCCGACGAAGCTCCCGCTCGATTTCGAATCGAAATGACGAATGACGAATGACGAAACAATGACGAATGATGAATGGCTCCGCTCGCACGGTGCTTTGTCATTTGGGCTTGGTCATTCCTTCGTCATTCGTCATTCGTCATTCGTCATTTTTCATCATGGAAAAATTTGACGTTACGATCATTGGCTCCGGCCCCGGCGGCTATGTCGCCGCCATTCGCGCGGCGCAGCTAGGCCTCAAGACCGCCATCGTCGAGAAGGACAAGGAACTCGGCGGCACCTGTCTCAACGTAGGTTGTATTCCCAGCAAGGCGCTCCTCACTTCGAGCGACCATTATGTCTTCGCAAAGAAGGAAGCCTCCAAGCACGGCATCGTTCTCGAAAACGTCGGGCTGGATCTGGCGAAGATGCTCGCCCGCAAAGACAAGGTTGTGAAGACCATGAACGGCGGCGTGAAAATGCTCATGAAGGGCAACAAGATCACGACCTTCCAGGGCCTTGGGACAGTGACCGCGCCAGGAAAAATTTCCATTAAAGGCGACGACGATAAGACGCAGGAAATCGAAACTACCAACGTCGTCATCGCCACCGGCAGCGTGCCGGTCGAGCTGGCGAACATGAAGTTCGACGGCGACGTTATCGTGAGCAGCACGGAAGCGCTCACTTTCGAAAAGGCGCCAGAGAAACTGCTCGTCATCGGCGGTGGCGCCATCGGGCTCGAGCTCGGCTCGGTTTGGAGCCGGCTCGGCTCGGAAGTGATCGTGCTCGAATTTCTGCCCCGGATCGCGCTCGGGTTCGATCTCGAGCTGGCCAATATGCTTCAGAAATCGCTGGCCTCCCAGGGCATGGCATTTCACCTGGAAACCAAGGTGAGCTCGGTGACCGTCGAGAACGGCCGGGCCACCGCCACCGCCACTAAAGGCGGCGAAGAACTAAAATTTGAAGCCGACAAAGTGCTCGTTTCGGTCGGCCGCCGCGCCTTCGCCAAGGGAGTCTTCGCCGACAGCGTCAAGGTCGCGATGGACGATCGCGGCCGGATCAAGGTCGACGAGCACTTCAAGACAAACATCGAAGGTGTCTACGCAATCGGCGACGTCATCGCCGGCCCCATGCTGGCGCACAAGGCGGAGGAGGAAGGAATCGCCTGCGTGGAAATGATTGCCGGCAAAGCGGGTCACGTGAATTACGAGGTCATCCCCGGCATCATTTACACGAACCCGGAACTGGCCGGGGTCGGGCTTACCGAAGATGGCGCGAAAGAAAAAGGTATGAATGTGCGGATCGGCAAGTTCCCTTTCCGCGCCAACGGCCGGGCCGTGGCCAACGAAGATTACGAAGGCGTCGTGAAATTCGTCGCCGACGCGGAGACGGATCGGATTCTGGGCGCGCACATTCTCTCGCATGCGGCCTCGGAGTTGATCGCGGAAACGGTCGCGGTCATGGAATTCGGCGGGAGCTCCGAAGATCTCGGTCGCACCGTGCACGCCCATCCGACCTTAAGCGAAGCGGTGAAGGAAGCTGCGTTGCACGTCGAGAAACGCGCCATTCACATCGGTAATCGGTAGAGCAGCGCGCGCGCCCTTTATCTGACCTTCAAGATCACAATTCGCTCATCGTTGGTCCGCCAAACATTCGGGACGACAAACGTCGGACCGGAGCCGAACTCCGCCTGGGCGGTGAACTTGGCGGTCTTCTCACGCCAGCGAGCAATGTTTTCCGAGACACTATCCGGGTTCTCCGCGAAACGCTGGTCTAAATCGCCCGTGACCACGTAAGTGAAATGTTCCTGGTCGAGAAGGTCGGACGCTTCGACGAACGAGCGGGTGACCGAAGTGGCGGAAACTCTTCGCGATTCCTCCGGCAGAATGGCGAGTTCCCTGATGGCGAGGATCTTCTCGTCCTTACTCGTATGCTGTCGAAGCCAGTCGATCGCCTCGATCCGGCTATCCCGATGGGTCATACGCTGATAAAGAGATTGCACCGAATGAAAGCCCAGCGACGAGGTTGCAATCCCACCGAGTATCACTGCGACGGCGATCTTTGACGACGGGCGCGCAAGGGGGAACGAGCCGAACACTTTGGCAAACGCGATGCCGCCGGCGACACAGAATGGCGGGACGAGCGGCAATAGATTGCGGAAAGGTTGGAAAGGCTTCAGCAGAAGCACGGCGATAGAGAGCACAGCGAAAAGACTCCAGATCGCCATGACCATGCGGGTAGGCTTCTGGCGAAATGCCACTGCGATTCCAACCCAACCCGCGAGGACGAGAGGCCAGCCTAGTTCATAAGGTTGAATTGCCTGGCCGAAATACCCTGGAACGGAAGCCATCGTGCCGTAATTCCTCGCTATTACGGCCAGATCGTGGGTGACAGTCCGCCAATCGAAAATAATCGCAGGAACGCCGAGGACGATGCCCACGATCAATCCAGTGCCCGCAGCGGCAGTTAACTGAAGACGCAGCGTTTTTGTGAATGGGAAGAGGAAAACCGCGGCCAAGACGGCGACGAACACAACCCCGGCGGTGTATTTGCAGGCAAAACTGGCCCCTGCGGCAAGACCGGCGGCCGCTGCCCAGCCAAGGCTCCAGGAACGGCGCCGTTCCGAACGGATCTGGTCGCACAGGTAAAGAGTGAGCGTTACGAAAAAGCACGCAAAAGTATCAACGATGACATTCGATGCTCGGAGCACGAGTGCCGGGCAAACACTCGCCAGGATCATCGCTAATGCGCCCGCCATGCCACCTTGCAATCGCGCCCCAAGCAAACCTGTGAGAACGACGGTCGCGATACTCAATGCGGCCGCCACGAGCCGCCCGGCGATGATCAATTCCTGCGGCGAGATGAGGTCGTAGTCATAGGCAAACGGCTGCCCAATTTCGCCGCCTGGCAGGTCCCTGCGGAAACTGTGGCCGTGACATTGGCGATAAATCGGACCGCCTGCCAGCATCGCTCCTGCCGTCAAGTAGGCCGGAAGAGTTGGATAGCCGTACCAACGCGCGTCGACGCCTCGGCTCTTCAAGACATGACTCGCCTGATGAAGAACAAAGCCTTCATCGATGTAATCGGAGTAGGGCAGACCGGAGAAGACGGGGCCAACCCGGAGAAGAGCCGCCAGACAAAGTATGAGCGCAGAAAAAAAAATACGATTTCGCGTGCTCGACACGACCGCATGTTCGGTCAGGATCACTTGAATTCGAGACAAAATGGAGAGCCGACCGAATTCCAGGCGGAAGCCTACTACCTCGATCAGTAGGACAGACCGCCTCAGAGGCGATTGGGATGGCAGCGCCGAACTTCCAGGATGCTCTACTCCAGGTCGTACGCCTCGATCAACGCCACGCCGGTGGTGTTGTCGAATCCGCGAACGATCGCGGTGTAGTTACCGGGCACGAGATTTTTCACAATGGCCGACTCCCGATCGTTCGATGGTGGCAACCCAGTCGCGGCAATTTCCGCTTCCTGATCGTCACGCCAATCGTAATTGATCGCGATGAGTTCGCCGTTGCCGTCGTAGAGTGTCAGGACGGGATCGGCCAGGGCATTTGCGATGTCGAAATTCGTTAGGCTGCGCCCGATTGCGCGAAGAAGCAGCCTCGCTGGAGCAGCTCCTACAATGATAGTGCCGCCAATCATCACGTTGTCGCCGGTCTCGACCAGACCACGCGTCGCGACGTTGGTCAGCCTGGAATCAGCGAGCGGATCCAGGTCGTAAACTTCAAACAAGCCAATTCCCGTGCCGTTGTGGGTGCCCCGGACGACGACCGTATAAGCCCCGGGATCGATTACTCCCCAAAGCGCCGATTCGAGATCGTTGGATGGCGCCAGCCCGCTATCGATAATTTGCTGTCTGGTCAGGGAGTCGTTCCAATTGTCGTTCGTCGCGAGGAGTTGGCCGGAGGAACCGTGAACTTCGATGACTGGATCGGCCAGCGCTCCGGGGATCGGGAGCGAGGGCCCGGTTCCACGAACGATCACGGTCTTGGTTTGTGTGCCCGTGATGATAAATCCGCCAATCACGGCGTTGTCGCCGGTCTGGACCCGGACACGCGTCGAGATGTTTCGTAGAGTCGCTGGCTTCCGCAAAAATACTTTCCGCACAGATTCCGCGAGGCTCTCGGAGCCGTTATACTCGCCGGTGCCACAATAACCGCGCGCGCGGATAAAGATGTTTTGTTCGGTTGGGAGGCTCAATCCATTCAAAATCCAGTTGCTGCCAGCCCGCGTGCCCTCGCCCAATGCCGCGTAATTCACGTTGTCGGTTGAAGACTCAAACGTGACGTGGGCAAATTGCGGACTCGATCCGCCTCGCGTCCAGGAAATGCCAGTGTGTGTTACCGCGAGGTTTTGCAGGGCCGCAGTGTCTTGGGATAATTTGGCAAAATTCACGCGTTGCGTTCCGCCGATGGAACCAAAATTGCCGCCCACCAGAATCTTGCCGTCCGCCGCCACGGCCATGGAATCCAGATACCCGTTCACGTTCGGGTCGAACGAATCGGCCAGACCGGTAGTCGGGTCGAGTCGGGCGATGTGGTCGCGCATCTGCCCGCCGATGCTGTGGAACGACCCAGCCACCAAAATCCTGGTGTCCGCCTGGATCACCATGGAGGAAATCGTGGCGTCCGCCTGGGCGTCGAATGAATCGGCCGCTCCCGTCGTCCCGTCGAGCCGCGCGATACGGTGACGCGGCTGTCCACCGATATCGGCGAAATGGCCGGCTACCAGGATTTTGCCGTCCGCCTGAACCGCGATTGCAGTGACGAGATCCTCGTCAGCGTTCGGGTTAAAAGCAGCATCCAGGGTCCCGTCCGGGTTGAGGCGGGCGATGCGATGGCGCGTCTGACCGTCGACACTGGTAAAGATACCGCCAATCAAAATTTTACCGTCCGGCTCCAGCGCCATGCAAATAGCGCCCCCCACCTTCGGGTCAAAGGACGTGTCGACTGAGCCGTCCGTATTTAGACGGCTAACACTCCTGTCTTCTGGGGGGTGAAAGCCGCCGACGATGAGGATCTTGCCGTCCGGCTGCAGTGCCATGGCTTTAACAAAATTGTTTGTGGTTGGGTGGAAGGAATCATCCACCGTCCCGATCGTGCCATTGAACCGCGTGATTCCGAAGACAGAACCCGGGCCGGATATATTGCCCGCCGCTAGAATTTTGCCGTCCGTTTGGACCGCAACGTAACCGGGGGTGTTGGGGTACATTGGCGGATTAAAAACGGTGTCGAGTGTGCCATCCGTATTCAAGCGAGCGAGATTGTTGCGTGACACGCCTGACACCATATAAAAATCGCCGCCAATCAGAATCTTACCGTCTGGCTGAATGGCGATGGCATCAACCGAGGAGCCGGCGACACCGCCATTGAGATTCTGGTCAACCCTCCCGTCGATTTCCATTCGGGCAAGGTTATGGCGGGTTACCGCGGCTCCGCCGTTCGGCGCCACGGTGTCGAAGTCGCCACCCGCTAGAATCTTGCCGTCCGTCTGCACTGCGATGGTAAAGACAGGACCGGTTGGGTCCATCGGACCATTCGTCGGATTCGGGTCGAACGCATCAGCCAAACCGGTTGTGGCATCGAGGCGGGGCGATGTGGTGGCGCGTCTGACCGCCGACCGTAATAAAGAAGCCGCCGACCAGGACCTTGCCGTCTGCCTGCACCGCGATCGAATAGGTGTAATCGTTTGCGTTTGGGTTGAACGAATCAGCCAAACCGGTAATGGGATCGAGCCGAGCGATGTAATTGCGCGACTGGCCGCCAATGCTGTTCGCCCCGCTGAACATCCCGACAACCAAAATCTTGCCGTCCGGCTGCACCGCCATCGACTGGACAAAACTAGACGGGTTCGGGTTGAATGAATCTGCCAGGCCGGTGGTGGCATCCAGCCGGGCGATGTATTTCCGCGACTGGCCGCCCATCGCGAAGAAAATTCCAGCCACCAAAATTTTGCCGTCCTCCTGCAGTGCGATGGAATGGACACCACTGCCGGAAGGGCCCGGGGCGAACGAATCAGCCAAGCCGGTGGTGGGATCGAGGCGGGCGATGCCGCTGCGCGACTGTCCGCCGATAACGCCAAAAGAGCCGCCCGCTAAAATCCTGCCGTCCGGCTGCACCGCGATTGAATAAACGTAGAAGTTCGCGTTTGGGTTAAACGAATCAGCCAAGCCTGTTATGGGATCGAGCCGGGCAATGAAATTGCGTATCTGTCCGCCTATGGTGGGCTCGCCGAAGTTTGATTCAAAATAGCCGCCCACCAAAATCTTACCGTCCGCCTGCAACGCGATGCAAATAACAGAGTCGTTCGCGTTGGGATTGAAGGCACTGTCCAAGGTTCCGTCCGCGTTTAGCCGGGCAATGTGATTGCGCGTGACTGTCGGTCCGCCGTTGGGCGAAAGAGTGGTAAAGCTGCCGCCGATAAGAATTTTGCCGTCCGGCTGAACCACGATTACGTCAATCGAGCTGTTCGGGTTCGGATCGAAGCCGTCCAGCGCGGACTGGGCTCGCACCTGCGAACTCAACAATAATACCAGCAGCAGCGTCGCCGCCGCTTTCATCGACTGAAAGCGTGTCGTTCGCCTGCGATCAAGCGGCTGCGGGAGGTTTCCGTTTCGTGGCTCGTGGGGCTCATATCTCAATGGATAGGGATGTTAGTGAAAGAGCCAGGGCCGCAGGTTGGCGGACCTAACGAACGGTGTCCCTCTTTTTACGCCTTGAGTGTCTTAAACACAAGCGAATACGCCGGCCCGCCCCCAGGCAAATCTCTGGCACGGCAACTCCACCGCACCTTTGGACTGGCGTTATTGACAAAGACCGCGCCTTCCGGCAAACCGGCGAGCGAAATGAGACGAGCGCTTGGGTTGTTCGCGGTCGCGGCCTGCCTGTCCCTGGCAACGGCGCGCGCGCAGATTGCGGCGGAAATCGTGGTCGCGATCCGATATCTCCAGTCGGAAGGCGAAAGCCATTCGCACCTTTTTCTTTATCGCGAGGATGGCACCCTGGTCCGCCAACTTACAAACGAAGAGCGTGGTCAGGACACCGATCCGATGTTTGCGGATGATGGTCAGACCATCGTTTTCACGCGCGAAATCGCCGAAAACCAGTCCGAACAATGGAGCATTGAGCCGAGCGGCGATGGACTCAAGCGGCTCGGCGCTGCACCACATTGGTACTTGGACGGTCCGGCTTCAACTTACTTTGTTTGGCCCGAAATGGAGGGTTCAGGGGATGACGAAAGCGCACCCGGTTTCGGTTCGCGCACCCAGAAGTTTCGCGCACCCGACGGCTCCGTAGAGCTGATCCTCAAGGAGGTCCGAGGCGACGAGAACGATTCCGTCAATGGGCCAGAACACGGCAAGCATTACGTCTTGCGCGATTTGAAGTCCGGCAAGTCGACCGAGTTTCCCAAGATCCCGGGCTTTGAAGGGGCGGTCGAGCAATTGGAGAGCAAGGGCCCCAAGCCCACGAGATTTCTTTTCGATCCGCCACTGCGTCTTGCCTTTTTCGGGGTCCACCTAAACAGCACCGACGGCGATACCGATTACGCGCTCGACCTGACCAAGCGTCGGTTCGTTCGGCTCTCGCCAAACTGGGCCGCGCCGTTCCCGTTGCCGGGCGACGGCGCGTTTCTAACCATGACCTACAATCGTTATGTTCCGATCCCCAACTCGACGAAAACCGCGAACTGCAGTTACCTCGAACGCTGGGATTCGAACCTGAACAAGATTCGTTTTGCCAAGGAAGGCTCTGCCGCGGTTTGTTATGGCGCGGCGATGTATCGTCCCGGGAAAACTCCGGCGGTAATCAATATTTTTCGGAGCGCCGATTAGCGGAGATTGTCTCTCGGAAAATCCGGAGCGCTAAAAATGGAAAGGGCAATTCACCTCACGCGGGCCGGCCCTCCCGTCGAACGGGAATTTCTCCCGGGGCCGGTAATCGTCTGGCTGCTTGCGGCCGCGAAGTTGGTTTTTCATCTTCTGATTGCCGGCCGTTACGGAATCTTTCGCGACGAATTATATTACCTGGCCTGCTCCGAGCACCTCGACTTCGGCTACGTCGATCAGCCACCGCTCATCGCCTTTGTCGCCTGGATTGCGCGCCATCTTTTCGGCGAATCCCTTCTCGGCCTGCGGCTGCTTCCCGCGTTGGCGGGCGCCGCCACGGTCTGGTGGACGGGGAAACTGGCGCGCGAGATGGGTGGCCGCGCTTTCGCCCAGGCCATGGCGGCGCTCGCCGTGGCGATTGCTCCTGTTTACCTGCTTCTGCATCACTGGCTGACCATGAACGCGTTCGAACCCCTGGTCTGGGTCGCCGCGGCCTGGTGCATCGTCCGCGCGATCAACCAGGCTGAGCCGCGCTACTGGCTTTTGTTCGGCCTCATCATCGGGATTGGGATGGAGAACAAATACACTACCGGATTCTTCGCCGTCGCGGTTTTGATCGGGCTGTTTCTTTCGCCCCAGCGACGTTTTCTTTCGAACGTCTGGATCTGGCTCGGGGCCCTTTGCGCGTTCCTGATCTTTCTTCCGAACCTGATCTGGCAGATTCGTCACGGGTTTCCATTCCTGGAACTGATGCACAACATTCGCGGCACTCATCGTGACGTGGTGCGGGGCCCGATCGCTTTCGTCATCGATCAGGCCATGCTCCTGAACCCAGTCCTGTTTCCTCTCTGGCTGGGTGGACTCGGGTGGCTTTGTTTCACTCGAGACGGACGGCGCTTTCGCATTCTCGGTTTGACCTACGTCCTGCTCCTGGTCGCTTTCATCGTTTTGAAAGGGAAGAATTATTATCTCTCTGCCGCGTATCCGATGCTTTTCGCCGCCGGCGCCATTGGGTTCGAGAGGCTAACCCGCGAACGCGGTCGCTGGAGTCGCGCTGTCTATGTCACCTTGATCGTCCTGGCGTTTTGCCTTCTGGCGCCGCTCTCCGTGCCAGTTTTGCCGGCCCGGAAATATGTCCGCTATCAGAAAGCGCTCGGTATCGAGCCACCGAAAGCGGAAAACCAGCCGACCGGCCCCTTACCGCAGCATTTCGCCGATGAGTTTGGCTGGGAGGAGATGGCGCGGGAGGTCGCTCGAATCTACCATGAGCTTCCACCCGAACAGCGCGCGGCGACCGCGATCTTTGCCAACAATTACGGCGAAGCCGGCGCGATCGATTTCTTCGGCAAGAAATACGATTTGCCGAAGGCGATTTGTAGCCATCAGAATTACTGGCTCTGGGGACCGCGGGAGTACACTGGGGAAAGCGTGATCGTCCTCGGGAGCGACGGCACCGGCGACCGCGAGCATTTCGCGAGTGTCGAAGCGATGGGCCGGGCCAACCATCCGTACTCGCGGCGCGACGAACACTTCGACATCTTTGTTTGTCGCGATCTCAACACGACGTTGCAGGCACTCTGGCCCAAAGCAAAGAAGTGGAATTAACTCTTCTGTAGCCGTCGCCCTGTGGGCGACGTGAGGCAGAGCGTTTTACGCGTCCCAAGTCTCGCGCGGCCCACAGGGCCGCGGCTACAGAAGAGCTCTCCGTCGCTCGATAGCGGTTAATAAGGCCGCGACGAGAAACATCGAGCGGTGGAGCGCTCGATCCACCATATTAATCTGGTGGAAAGCACGGCCGCCATCCTGCTTCGGAAACGGAAGCTGAGCGACACGAGCCTGATTGTCTCGTGGTGCACGGAGTCGTTAGGCTGCATCCAGACAGCGGCGAAGGGCGCGCGGCGGTCAAAGAGTCCGTTTGCCGGAAAGCTCGATTTGTTTTTCGAAGCGGAAATCCAGATCGCGCGGAGCCGGAAATCAAATCTGCATTCGCTGACCGAGGTTGCGTTGAAGAATCCCTTCGCCGGGATTCGTTCGAGCCTGCGGCGGACCAGCGCGGCCTCCTATTTCGTCGAGCTTGTCGAGCTTTGCACGGAATCCGATCATCACGAGCCGGAGCTTTTCTCTTTGCTCCGCCGCGCGTTCAATTACTTGAATGACAACGATCCGGATCTGCGCGCGGTGCTCCATTTCGAGACGGAGCTGGCTCGGATCGCCGGCGTTCACGATACGAAAATGTTGAAAAGCAATCCTGCGCTGGCCTTGGCCAATCTTTTCGGACGATTGCCTTCGTCGCGCGCGGAGCTTTTGAAGGCGCTCAAGCATTAACGGAATTTTCCCCAGATACAAAGGTAACATCGGCGTTACCAACGGAGCTTTGCCGCTTCCTCCTGGGGAGCTACGCTTTCGTTATGAAACGCTGTCTGGCGTTATTGGCAGCAATTGCGCTGGCGACTTCGGCAAAGGCGGGCGACACCTTCAAAATCGAACCGTCCCATTCGACGATCGCCTTCAAGGTCGGCCACATGCTGGGATCCGCGAAAGGGAAATTCACCAGGTTCAACGGGACGATCGACGTTAATCGCGAGCATCCGGAACAATCATCCGTCAACGTCACGATTCAGGCGGCCAGTATCGACACGGCCATCGCGAAGCGAGACGACCATTTGCGGAGCGCCGAGTTTTTTAACGTCGAGAAGTTTCCGCAAATCAGTTTCAAAAGCCGCGGGGTGAAAAAAACCGGGGCGGCTACGGGCGACATTACCGGGGATTTGACCATGCACGGCGTGACGCGGCCCATCACGCTTCACGTCCAGCTGCAGGGCGATCCGCAGGCGGCCCTGAAGAATCCGACCACTCGTTGGCGAGTCACGACCGCGCCAATCCGGCGAAGTCAGTTCGGTTTGGTGTTCAGCAAGAGCGCGGAGACCGTGTCGATGATCGCTGACGAGGTCACGGTCGACATCGAAATCGAGGCGCAACGCGCGAATTAGCGCGGAGTTTGTTCGGTCTGCCGCGAAGCCCGCGTTTGCGCTGGCAAATCACGCACAATCGGTGTAAATGACGCCGAGAGTTTTCCCGTTCTCGGGACTTCTCTGACCTCACTCATGAGAATGACACGATCACTCTGCCGATTTGGTTTGGCGCCGTGGGCGCTTCTTCTTCTCGCGATCGCCAAACCGGCGTTCGCCCAGCAATACGGCCTCGACTCACGAGCCGCGATTGGTCCGTATTTGAACAACATCATGCCGCCCGCCGAAGGCGACTTTCCTTTTCCTCAAATGCTTTCCGCCACGGGGGCGTTTAGCGACCCCGCGACCCTTACCCCTGCCCCGGGCCTCATTCCTTACACGGTTAATTCTTCGCTCTGGTCCGATGGCGCGGTCAAGACGCGCTGGATCGCCGTGCCGAACGACGGCCCGCCTTACGCAGCGAGCGAACAGATTAGCTTTGCTCCGACGGGAGAATGGACGTTTCCGAATGGCACGGTTTTCGTCAAACATTTCGAGCTGACGGTGAATGAAATGACCGGCGAACGGAGGCGAATCGAGACGCGTCTTCTGGTTCGCGATGGCACCGGCGAGGTGTATGGCGTCACCTATAGATGGGAGCCGGGTAACACCAGTGATGCGCAATTAGTGGCTCCCCCCGGTCTCGACGAAGACATCACCATTACCGGAGCCAACGGCGCCACTCGCGTCCAAACGTGGCATTATCCGAGTCACGGGGAGTGCCAGGTCTGCCACAACACTCCGGCCAAATATGTCCTCGGGGTCAAGACCCACCAGATTAATAAGGACTTCACTTACCCCTCCACCGGGCGGACCGACAATCAGCTCCGCACGTTTTTGCACCTCGGCATGCTGAATCCCGCGCCCAGCGAGAGCGAGATTCCGACGTTCCTCAAGTCTGTGGCGGTGACGGATCAAACCGCGACGGTTCAACATCGGATGCGGTCATGGATCGATGCCAATTGCTCGCAGTGCCATCGCCCCGGTGGTTTCGGAGGCGGCTATGACGCGCGCCTGGCGACTCCGCTGCCGGATCAAAATCTGATCGATAACCTGGTCTTCTTCCGCGACCTGGCGAGTTCGGATCTGTATCAGCGCGACAATTCGCTGGGGGAAGAGAAAATGCCGCCGATCGCGAAAAACGTCGTGGACGAAAACGCGATGGCGAACCTGCGGCAATGGATCGCGAGTCCATTCGAGATCATTTCGGTAAACCTCTATCAGGATGCGAGCCATCTCATCGTTCGCTTCAACAGTCATGTCGATCCCACCTCGGCGGTGGTCCCGGCCAACTACACCCTCGACCAGGGATTGGTGGTTTCGGCGGCCGCAGTCGGCCCCGATCCGGACACCGTCATTCTCACGGTGCCTTCGTTGAACCAGAGTCAAACCTACCTGCTGACGGTGAGCGATGTGACTGACACGGCTCCCTCGGCGAACACCATCTGGCCGCAAAGCCAGAAATCGTTCGCTGCTCAGTTTGAGCAGCTGCCCACGACGGCCCGGCTGGCGAACATTTCCACGCGGCTTCAGGTCGGCACGGGCGACGAGGTCCTGATTGCCGGGTTTATCATGCGCGGCAGTTCGCCGAAGCGGGTTCTGGTCCGTGCGGATGGGCCTTCGCTCGGCGCCTATGGAATCGCCAATCCCCTCGCAGATCCGATTCTGGAATTGCACGATAGCGCCGGGGCGTTGATCGCGACTAACGACAGTTGGTCGGACAATTACAATCGCCAGGAAATCAGCGACACCGGCATTGCTCCCTCCTCGCAAAAGGAAGCGGTGATTTTGGCAACCCTTCCTTCCAGTGCGGCCGGCACCGCCTACACCGCCGTCGTGCGTGGAGTAGACAACGGAATCGGAACGGCGGTGGTGGAAGTCTACGATCTCGACCGCACGGACAGTTCGAAGCTGCTCAATATCTCGACGCGCGGGCTCGTCCAGATCGGGGACAACGTCCTGATCGCCGGAACTATCATTTCCGGTCCGGCGCCGCAAAAAGTATTGGTCCGCGCGATCGGTCCATCGTTGCCGATTCCGACAAGGCTGGAGGATCCGGCTCTGGAATTGCGCAATGCCAATGGTGGACTGGTCGCTTCGAACGACAACTGGCGCACCGACCAGGAAGCCGACATTCTCGCCACCCAGCTTCAGCCCAGTAACGATTTGGAATCGGCCATCCTGGCGACATTGCCAGCCAACAACGCCGGTTACACGGCCGTGGTGCGCGGCGCGGGCGGATTTACCGGGATCGCTGTCGTGGAAGTTTACGCGCTGGCGCCCTGAGCCTGGCGGACTGGCGAAGAGACAGATTGGCGTTAGCCGAGCACGTCAGCCGGGGCACCGCGCTCAACCAGACGGCCTTGCTCCAGGACCAGCACCTCGTCGCAAAGGGCGGACAACTCGCCCGCATCGTGGGTGACGTAGATGAGCGGAATTCTGAATTCGTCTCGAATCCGGAGAAGCAGCGGAATGAGCCGGCTTTTCAGGCGGGAGTCGAGGCTGCTCATCGGTTCGTCCAGTAAGAGCAGGCGCGGAGCGGAAAGAATGGAACGGGCAAATGCGACCCGCTGTTGTTCGCCGCCCGAGAGCGTGGTGACGTCTCGTCCCAGCAAGTGGGAGATCTCCATTACTTCGGCCACGTGAGCGAGACTGAATAAGTCGCTCTTGTTCTGCGCGGGACGATGACCGTAAACGAGGTTTTCGCGGACGTTGAGGTGCGGGAAGAGAGCGAGGTCCTGCGGGACGTACCCAATCCGGCGGACCCGCGGTGGAACGTTCAGGCGTGCTTCGGCGTCGAAGAGAAGATCGTCCTCTATCCGGACCGTTCCCGCGACAGGCCGGCGGAGACCGGCAATCAAATCAAGGAGAGAGGTTTTTCCAGCGCCGGAGGGGCCGAAAATTCCGGTGATGGGTCGATCAAAAGCGACGTCCGCTTCCAATGTGAAACTGGCCAGCGGCAGCCGAATATGATGAAGGCGGAGACTCATACGGACCGTTTGCGCTTCGAGATAATCTGTCCGCAAAAAACGGTGACGAAGACGATGCCGATCGAAACCAACAGGAGCGGCACGGCGGCGACGTCATGGCCGAGCTGAATGTTGTGGTAGATCGCGAGCGAGATGGTCATGGTTTTTCGCGGAATCATTCCGGCGACTACCGCCGTGGCGCCGAATTCCCCCATGGCGCGTGCGAAGGCGAGCACGGCCCCGGCCACGATTCCCCGAAAAGCCAGGGGCAACGTGATCGTGCCGAAGATCCGCCATTCATTTGCGCCCAAAGTGCGGGCGATATCTTCCAGGCGCGGATTCACTTCTTGAAACGCGCTCTGGGCGGTGCGGACCAGGAGCGGGAAGGACATGATCGCGCCTGCCAGGACGACCGCGCGCCAGGTAAAGACAACTTCCAATCCCAAGCTCCGTTGGAACACGGAACCAAGCGGCCCGTAGCGGCCGAACAGGAGCAGCAGAACGAGTCCGGTCGCAACCGGTGGAATAAACAACGGCAGCATCACCAGCGTCTCGACTATCGCCTTTCCGGGCCAGTCCCGGCGCGCCAACAGCCACGCAATCGCGATCCCCAGCGGTAAAATCAGGAGCGTGCTAAGCGCCGAAACCTCAATCGTGAAGAAGACGATCTGCCACGCTTCGCCCGTCATGACGCGGCGGCTATTTCGCCACCATGAAGCCGAATTTCTCGAAGATTGCTCGCGCTTCCGGGCCAGCGAGATAGTCGGCAAATATCTTGGCCCGCTCCGGTTCCCTGGAAGATTTTAACACCGCGACCGGATAGGAAATTTTCGGCCCTTCGGCAGCGGGGATTTCCACCGCGGCTTTCACCTTCTTTGAAATAAGGGCATCGGTTTTGTAAACAAAGCCCGCTTCCACGTTGCCCGATTCAACTGCAGCCAGAGCTGCGCGGACATTCTCGGTCGGAACGACTTTGTCTTTGATTGCGTCCCAAAGCTTGAGTTTCTGGAGATACTCGCGTGCGTAAATTCCGGCCGGCACCGTTTGCGGCTCGGCGAGGGCGAGTTTTTTGTAGGCCGGCTGGGTCAGATCGGAAACCGATTTCGGGGTCAGGGTCGAGTCCGTTGCGACGACGAGGACGAGCAAATTAGAGAGCAGGCTGCGCCGCGTTGCTGGCAGCACGAGGCCTTTCTTGTCGAGGTCGTCCATTTTTGCCTCGTCCGCGGAGAAGAACAGGTCGGCCGGGGCGCCCTGTTCGATCTGTCTCGCCAGCAGGCTCGACGCGCCGAAGTTGAACTGCACTTTGTCGCCGCCTTTCATTTCATAAGCGGCGCCGATTTCCTTCATGGCATCGGCTAAACTTGCGGCCGCCTGCACAGAGAGCTCGGCGGCGGAGAGAGTGGCATTGAGAAACAGGCTCAGGAGAAGAAGGGCGCTGGCTTTCATGCGCGTTCCTTGGTTCGAACTGCCAGGAAAATCGCGATCAACGGCAATGCGCCGATAAGCGAACCCTCGACCATTCTGACGAGGCGTTCGGTCGGGGTCGAGAGTCGCTGGAAAATGGTTATGGCGTTGCTGGCCTCGGGCTGAGTAATCACTCCCCAGAATGGCAGCAGGGTCGCCATCACCGTGAAGATACCGAGAATCACGAGATCGCGCCTAACGAATGGAAGGACCGCGAGCCGCCACGCCGCGAACCAGCCCAGGCCATCCATCCGGACCGTGTCGTTCAGGGAAGCCGGAATCAGCGCGATCGTTTTGTTGAAAAGGACGATGCTGAATCCGCCGACGAGCCAGTTGCCGAGCCATACAGCATACGCACCGGGCAGACCCGCGCCTTGCAGGATGACGATCCACACTCCCGGCGCGATCCAGAATAATTGCGAGATCACAATAAGCACCACCGTCGCCAGCGTGTTGCGACGGGCGATCGCAATACTCATCGCGGAATAAAGGACTGTCATCCCGATCAAATTGGCCGCGACCGCAATCAGGCAGGTGACGAATTGTTCGGACATGGCATGAGATATCGCCTGGACTGGCTTTCGCGCCAAAGTGCGGCGATTAATACCTGCCTATTATCCTGATGACGCGAGATTTCAAATTACGCGCCGGTCCTCACTGAAAATATGAACATGCAATTCGATGTCCAGACGGTCGCGTTGCTTCTGGCCTGGGTCGGGACGGCGTGCTGGGCCGTTTGTTTTTGGTGGATGCACCGGCTCTCGTCGCGGCAGGAAACCATGTTGCAGGAATTACATGACGTCACCAAGCGGATCGAAAAGCTTTCGAAGGCCGAGCACGATCTGATCCAGGAAGTGCATCCCAAGGTCGAAGAGATCAAGGAATCGGTAAAAGACGTGTCGAACAAGGTTTCGTCGCAGAAAGCCTAGCGTCGGAATGAAAATCGAACCGCTCGGCGATTCCGCGCTGATCGTTCGCGTGGTCGACGATTTCGAGAAAAATCCGGATGGAGCGTTGAACGCGGTCCTGGCTGCGCTTCGGCAACTGGAAGCCGCGAAACTTCCGGGAACGATCGAAATGGCGCCCGCTTATACCACCATCGGCGTTTTTTACGATCCGATGCGGGTAGAACCAGGCGCCGGCGGCCAATCGCCTTTCGATGTGCTCGAGACAAAGATTCGAAACGCTTTGAGCGGTTCGTTCCTTGGAAAAGAATCGGCGATCGAGACGCCGGTGGTCGAGATTCCAGTTTGCTACGGCGAAGAGCTGGGGCCGGATCTCGCCGATGTTTCGCGGATAGCAGGATTGCCTGAGGCCGAGGTCGTCCGCCTCCATGCGAACGCGAATTATCGCGTCGCTTGTGTCGGGTTCATCGCCGGATTCTCGTTCCTGAGCGGTCTGCCGCCAAAGCTTGCGACGCCGCGCCGCGCTAGTCCTCGCCAGGAAGTGCCAGCGGGTTCGGTCGGCATCGGCGGCGCGCAGACCGGGATTTATCCGAAAAAATCGCCGGGCGGCTGGAACATTATCGGGCGCACCCCGCAGCGTCTATTTGACGTAACGAACGATCCCCCGACAAGACTCCGGGCGGGGGATCGCGTCCAGTTCCGGGAGATTTCGCGGGAGGAATTCGACGCGTTCTCCCAATGAATGTCCTGGTTCGTTCCGCCGGTTTTGTGACTTCCGTCCAGGACCGGGGCCGCGCGGGCTACCGCCGATCCGGTGTTTCGAGCGGCGGCGCGCTCGATTCCTTTGCCCTCCGCGTGGCCAATGCGCTGGTCGGCAATGACGACGATGCGGCGGGCCTCGAACTCACTCTCGGCCGGGTGCGACTTCGGTTTGAGGATGAACATATGGTCGCGTGGTGCGGCGGCGCGTTCTCGATCCGGATTGGCGACGACAATCTTCCGCCCGGGCACGCCGGATTTGTCGCGAAAGACACGGAGCTGACGATCACAGCGCCAAATGCCGGGGGACGTGCCTGGTTGGCGCTCTCTGGCGGGATCGACGTGCCGCTCATTCTTGGGAGCCGATCGACGGATTTGCGCGGAGGTTTTGGTGGTTACGAAGGACGCGCGCTTCGCGATGGCGATGAGTTGTCGTTAGGCGTCAAGGAGCGGCGATTTGAAATCGCCGACCGATTGAAACGGCGGTTTCAAACCGCCGCTCCTTGGGGCGCTCCTGCGATTTGGGCCTCTTCCGAGAATCGAAAGCCCGTCCTGCGCATTGTGAGAGGAACGGATTGGGAACGATTCACAGACGTCGCCCAGCGTTCTCTTTTAGATAGCGCTTTTACAGTCCTGTCTGACTCAGACCGCATGGCAGCGCGGCTGGAAGGCGCGACCCTGGAACGCTTGGACTCGGGCGATCTCATCTCCGAGGCAGTAACTCCGGGAACCATCCAGGTGCCACCGAGTGGGAAACCGATTCTCTTGCTCGGGGATTGCCAAACCATCGGCGGTTATCCAAAAATCGCGCACGTGATCACCGTAGACCTGCCCGTTGCCGCCCAGCTCTGGCCCGGCGAAGCCGTTCGCTTCCACCAGGTTTCGCTGGCGGGCGCCCAGGAAATCCTGCGCCAACGCGAAGAGGATTTTTCTCGCTTCCGCGTCGGCTTGAGCCTGCACCACCCATGAACCTGGTGGTCGATCTCAATTCCGATCTGGGCGAAGGCGCCGGACACGATTTGGAGATTTTGGACCTGGTCAGCTCCGCCAACATCGCCTGCGGTTTTCATGCGGGCGATCCGGCGTCGGTCTTCGGCTCGATCCAGGCAGCCATCGAGCGAGGTGTCTCCATTGGGGCGCATCCCAGTTTTGCCGATCGGGAAAACTTCGGCCGCACTGAGATCACCATTCCTCCCGCGGAAGTTTATTCGCTGGTGGCATACCAGATCGGAGCGTTCCAGGCCCTGGCCCGGGCGGCGGGCGGCCGGATGAATCACGTGAAAGCGCATGGCGCGCTTTACAACATGGCCGCGCGCGATCGAGAGCTGGCGGACGTGATCGCGAATGCGGTTTTTAATCTCGATCCGAAGCTGATTCTCTTCGCTCCGTCTGGGAGCGAACTCGATTACGCCGCCACGGAACTTGGGTTGGCAACAGCATCGGAAGTTTTCGCGGATCGGAATTATCTTTCGAACGGTTCGCTCGTGCCTAGGTCGCGAGACGATGCGTTTGTCCACGACCCCGTCGAAGCCGCCGAGCGCATTATCCGCATGCTGGTGGAAGGGAAAGTGCAGGCCGTTGATGGCCCCGACGTGCCGGTTCTCGCGACCACGGTTTGCGTGCATGGAGACAATCCGCAGGCGGTGGAGTTCGTGCGCAGGCTGCGCGAGCGCCTGGACAAGGAAGATGTGATGATCGCGGCGCCGTCCCCTCCGCCTGAATTCGAGACGTAAAGGACGCCGGGATGGAAACGCCGCTGCGATCCGATAATCACCAGCTGGTCCGTCGGCTTGGTCCGCTCGACGCGATGATGATTGTCGTCGGCTCGATGATCGGGTCCGGCATCTTCATCACCTCGGCGGAATCCACGAGATTAGTCGGCGCGCCGGGATGGCTGCTCCTCGCCTGGACGGTCGCCGGGGTAATGACAATCACGGGGGCGCTCTGTTGCTCGGAGCTCGCCGCCATGATGCCGCGGGCCGGAGGCGTTTACGTTTTTCTTCGCGAAGCCTACGGCCCAGCCCTCGGTTTTCTTTTCGGCTGGACCCTGTTTCTCGTCATTCAAACCGGCACGATTGCCGCCGTGGCGATTGCGTTTGCGAAGTTCACTGGCGTCTTCGCGCCCGCGATCGCCTCCGACAATTACCTGGTCGCTCCCATCCATCTTTTCGGCGGATACGCGATCAGCTGCTCCACGGAGCAACTGGTCGCGATCGGACTGATTCTCTTGCTCACCTGGGTCAACACGCGCGGACTCGAGACTGGGCGGTTTGTGCAGAACACTTTCACCTTCGCGAAAACCGCGGCGCTTTTCGCACTCATCGTTCTCGGCCTGTCGTTAGGCTGGAAGCCCGAGAGCGCGGCGCGCGCGTCGGATTGGTGGAACTCATGGAAGAACGGCTGGAATCCACAGACAGTCCAACCGGGCCTCAGCGCCGCCGGCGGCCTCGCTCTCGTGCTCCTTTTTGGCAAGGCAATGGTTGGTCCTGTCTTTGCCCAGACCGCGTGGACAAACGTCACCTTTATTGGCGGCGAAATCCGCGACCCCGGCCGCAACCTCGCCCGTGCCCTGCTCGGCGGCTGCGGTGTCGTCGTCGTCCTCTACGTTCTTGCGAATCTCGCTTACGTCGCGATCCTGCCGCTCTCGGGGATTCAGCATGCTCCGCAGAATCGCGTTGCGGTTGCGGCCATGAATTCCATTTTTGGCGCGCCCGGCGCCAGCGTGATGGCGGCCGCGATCATGATTTCGACTTTTGGTTGCAATAACGGACTCATCCTGGCGGGCGCGCGGGTCTATTACGCGATGGCGCGCGATGGTTTGTTTTTCCGGCGAATTGCCACGATCAGCAGACGCAATGTTCCCGCGGCCGCGCTTTTTGCGCAGGCCATCTGGACGGTGCTGCTCACGCTGCCGCGCACCATCATTCGCGACCCGGCGACTGATGCCGTCACCTACGGCAACGTTTATACCCAGCTGCTCGAGTACATCGTTTCGGCCGACCTGGTCTTTTACCTCTTGCTCGTCGTGGCCGTGGTCGTTCTGCGAAAGAAACGCCCGGAAGCCGAGCGCCCGTATCGCATGTGGGGCTATCCGTACGTCCCCGTGATCTCCCTTCTTCTGGCCGGATTTCTCATCGCCGATCTGGCCTATCTGGCGCCCACCACTTCCGGAATCGGTTATCTATTCGTCCTGAGTGGGATCCCGGTTTATTTCATCTGGCGCCGCGGGTTTTTAGCGGACCGCAGCGCATGAAAACGATCAGATCATTCTTATTGCCGCTAGCTTTATTCCTCGGTGTCCCTGGTGTTTTCGCAACCCCGATCACTTTCACAGCCGCCGGGTTGAAGGAGAAGTTCATCGTAACGCTCGAAGTCTCGGGAAAAACCGTGGCCGGCTCATTCAGTTCACGCCCTTACGGGGGAAAGCCAACCGCAGCTGTGCCATTCACCGGTAAAGTAATTCCAACGCCGAAAGGCAAGAGCGGGGTTTTCCTCGAGATTCGATTCGCCGGCCCAGCGCCCTACAGCAGACCGCCTGAAGCGAAACAGCTCGTCTGGCGTCTCACAATCTTGAGACACCGGGCACACCTTTTCATTCCGATTTACGAACGACTCATCAATTTCGAAGACAGGACGCCACGATGGGCGGTGGACGAACTTGAGCTGGAAGCCGCAGGACCTCTGAGGTAGATGCGCAGGGCCCTGCGCGGTCACGATAGCTGCGGCTTACCGGGCGTACATCGAGCTTTGCTCGCGGGTGCGCGTGGTGGTGGTCGTGGTTTCAGTCGTGGTCGAGCAGCCGGTGATGAAAATCGCGGCCAGTGAGAGGAACGTAAGTGCAATCAGGTTCTTTTTCATTATGCAGAAGAAACGTGTTTGCCCGGCGCCGCGGATGGGTTGATTCGCAGCGTGCTCACAGGGATGCCGGCAATCCGTCATTGCGGGTCTTCGGAGTTGCATGGAAGGTTATGGCCGCACCGCTAACCACAAATTGAAAGCACTCCGCTACTTTTTCTGTGTCGTCTTTCCGCCCATCGCGGTCTTGATGACGGGCCGGATTCTGAGCTTCATCCTGAGCCTTCTACTAACCCTGCTCGGCTGGGTTCCCGGCGTCATTCACGCCTGCCTGGTGGTCAACGATTACCAGGCTGAGCATCGGCACTGAGATCAAGGAGCGGCGGTTTATCCCGCAACTGCGGGACCGTCGACTTGATTGGGCTTTGTGAGCCACGCGGACAGCATCGAATTTCCTTGTCTTGCGTATCTTTACTTGTATAAGCGGGCATGCGATTCCCCAGTAGACCCCTCCGCGTCTCTCTCGGATTCGCGATTATTGTCCTGGCTACGGTCTCCGCCCAATCAGCAGTTCTCATCGTTACAAACACCCAGGATTTTGGCGCCGATTCGCTGCGCGCGGCGGTGGCGGTGGCGGCCGTGGGCGACACGATCGAGTTCAACATCCCCACGAGCGATCCGGGTTACAACGTTGCCACCGGCGTTTTCACAATCACTCTTCTCAGTGGGGAAATTGTGATCGACAAGGATTTGAACATCGCCGCTCCTGGAGAGCGCATTGCCATCAGTGGCAATCACGCCGGCCGCATCTTTCACATCACCAACGGTAATGTGGCAATTTCCGCTATTTCCCTCATCGATGGTACCGCCAAGGGAACTGACGGTCCATTTGATGACGACGGCTCTCCAGGGATCGGCGGCGCCATTCTGAATCAAGGGACGCTCGTTTTCAAAGGTTGCACCTTCAAGAGCAATACCGCCCTCGGTGGAAGGGGCGGCTCTGGAACGCAGGCCGGAAAGGGTGGGGATGGCCTGGGGGGTGCCATTGCTAACCAAGCCAACCTTTCCCTCGTTGCGTGCACCGTGGCCGACAACTCTGCTCTGGGCGGTCCCGGCGGAACTTTCGTCCATACGGGAATCCATTCTGGCGGCGCAACCGGTGGAGCGGGGTCCGGAGGCGCGATCCATAATTCAGCCACCGGCACTCTCTCTCTGAGCAATTGCACAATTACGTCGAACACTTCTGTTGGCGCCGATGCTCGGCAATTTGGCGATACCTCGAGCCAGGGTGCCGCCGCGCAGGGCGGTGGCGTCGCGAACTTCGGCAACGTGTCAATTGTGCATTGCACCCTGGCGAACAATTCTGCGTCTGGAGGTGATGCCTATACGGCGTCCATCTTTGGGCCATACGACGGCGCACCGAGTTCCGGAGGCGGGATTTACAGCGCGTCTGGCTCTGTTTTGGTCACCCGCGATACGATTTTTGCTCCGAATATTGCGGTAGGCGGAGCGGGAGGCGGCGCGCCGGCGACTGACGGAGCCGCCACAGGGCAGGATGTAAATGCCGCGATTACCAGTCAGGGGCACAATCTGTTTGGCCGTTCAGATGGTTGCAGCGGTATTACAACGGACGATCTCCAGGGTGGAACGACCGACGCCACGCGGCTTGATCCGAAGCTCGGCACTCTGGGCAACTATGGCGGTCCAACCGAAACGTTGCCGCTCTTACCTGATAGCCCGGCCATCGACGCCGGAAGCGCGGCCGCGCCCACGCGGGACCAACGCTCTTATCTGCGATCGGGTCCGCCGGACATTGGCGCTTTCGAATACCAGGGTAGGCAGCCCGCTCCCCTTGCGAACATTTCAACGCGCCTGCGAGTTCAACCGGACGACAATGCCATGATCGGCGGGTTCATCATTACCGGCGCCGAGCCGAAGACCGTAATCATTCGTGGGATTGGACCTTCGTTGCCTGTGACCGGAGCGCTGGCCGACCCGGTCATCGAAGTTCACGGCTCTGCGGGCGAGATTCTCTCTACCAACGACAACTGGCGGGACGCTGCGACGAGACAGGAAATTATCGGGAGCGGGTTGTCACCTGCGAACGATTTGGAATCGTCGTTCTGGGGCGCGCTGGCTCCCGGGTCGTATACTGTTGTTGTCCGGGGAGCGGGCAATACGGTGGGCACAGGCTTGTTCGAAGTCTACGACCTTGACCAGACGGTCGATTCCAAGTTGGCCAACATCTCGACGCGCGGCTTCGTTGGGACGGGCGATGATGTGATGATTGGCGGCACGATCATCGTTGGAGGTCCTCCGGCGAAGGTGCTTTTCCGCGCCATTGGTCCCAGTCTGATGAATTTTGGCGTTACCAATGCGCTGGCAGATCCGGTCGTGGCGCTCTACGACGGCAATGGCCAACTCCTCGCCATTAATTACGATTGGCGTGACGATCAGGAAGCGGAAATCAATGCGACGGGCCTCCCGCCATCAAACAATCTGGAGTCGGCGATTGTGCGGGATCTGGCGCCCGGCAATTACACCGCCATTGTCCGCGGTTTCAACAACACCACCGGCGTTGCCCTGGTGGAAGTCTACAATCTGAATTAGCGTCGCGGGGGAAACCGGTCTGGTCCTTCCCAGGTTGTAATGAGAACGTCTCCTTCCGGATTACCTTAACGATGAACACGTCCAGCTTGCCCACCAGGAGACGCCAGCCATCGAGGCTGACCACACGCAAGGCGACTCAGGCGCGGCTGGCCACAGTCCTCGAAGCCATCCCCAATGTCGGTGCATCGATCGCCCGTGATCTGCGATCGATCGGGATCAAACAGCCGCGGGACTTGATCGGGAAGAACCCGCAATCTCTTTACCAGGCCTTATGCGAGCGAACCCGCGCCCGGCAGGACCCTTGCGTTCTCGACACCTTCATCTCGGCCGTTCGCTTCATGGAAGGAGCCCCCGCGCGTCCGTGGTGGTCCTATACCGCGGAGCGAAAAAGGAAATTTCCCGCTTGAAGCCGACAGCGCGTGACGACTCTGCCACTCCTCAAAAAAATCCCGGGTGGCGAAGCTTCCTGACCTTCTCAAGAAATTCCTTCGCATCCGCGGCGCTGTTGACCAACAGGCCGCTCAACAGCGGATCGTGTACGTAAAACTTACCAATCGCCTCAATAATTGATTTTTGCAGATCGTTGAGCGGCTGAGCGCCCGGCTCGACTTGCCCCATCAGACCTTCAACGAGGGTTGACGACGGTCCGGGATAAACGGTCCAATCAGGCCATGTGCTGAGGTCACGTGCGGTTGCAGTGAACACTTCGGTAAAGGGCGGCGCGGTGTCCTGACGAGGCCCGAGCGAAGACAGGCCCCACCTCTGTTGCATTGTCTGCAAGAAGGAGCAGTGATGCATGGGAGTGTTCACGATCGTGTTTGCCGCAATGTTCGCCGACACCATTACCATCGGCACGCGAACGCCCAACCGATTGAACGTGAAACCTTCCTCTCCGGCTCCGGTGTTAAATCCACAGGGGTCGAGTGGGGCGATTGATGGCGGGGGAACATGATCGTAGCCGCCGCCGTGCTCATCGAAGGTGATGATCAGCAAAGTGTTCTGCCAGTTGTTGCCATTAGCGGTTTGGGAATTGCGAATTGCCTGGTAAACCTTCCAGACGAGCCGGTCGCCGAGCAGGACACTGCCGGGGCCACCATCCGAGTAAAGCTCCGAGCCGAACGAAGAGGGGTGCATGTCGTCATGCCACAGGACGTCCTCTAAAAAGTTAATGAAATGCGGTTCGACGAATGAGTACTTCGGCAGTTCACCTGCCGCGCAATCGGTGAAGAAATTCCGGAAGAAAGGTTGGCCACCTTCGAAGTAACGAAAGTAGTTTTCGCCGATTTTGTCTTTCAAATCTCCCCAGTGAACCAGCTTGGTCAAACCTACCGCCAGGTCCTCGTAGATGTGCCAGCTGCCGGTTCCAAATTTCGTCTCCAGCAAATCGAAGAGCGTTGCGCCCTTGCTCGATTCAGCCCAATTGTCGAGGTTCCAGGGAGGGTCGCCGTACGCGGGTGGATTGTTAACCCAGCCCCAGGAAGTGGCCGCATGCCAGAACGCCCGGTTGCACCATGTCTGGCTGGGCACGGCGCAGAACCAATGATCGAAAACCGCGAATTGCTGGGCCAGCTGGCTTAGCACCGGAAGAGAATCCGGGGTGAAACATTGCATGATCTCCCTGCTCTGGGCGTCGGCCGAACCTGGCCATTTCGGCAGCGCCGTCAGGGTATTGAAATAGTCCCGCACGAAGCCCTGCATTGTCGGAGTCGGAGTGTCTGAGGCCGGAACGCCGAACACTTGCGCGGTAACGTGATCGAATTCCTCACCCGGATCGGGGTAGGGTTGGTGGTAGTCCGTTTGGGTCGAGACGGGAACCGGATTCCCGTTCTCATCTGGGTTAGTCAGGTTGTTGCCCACGACGCCGGCAAACTGTTTTCCGGGCGGGACGCCATTCTGGTAAAGATAGCCGAGCAGGTTGTCGAAAGAGCGATTCTCGAGCATGAGGACAACGACGTGCTCGAAAGTTTCCAAGAGTGATTGGGGGTTTTCCATGATCTCTCCTTTGGGTGAAGAAGTTGGTTCGGTCAGGGTGGAGGCGGGCGGTTGCAGTATACAACAAGGTGCGAGCCCCGCCAGACTTTAGCGGGGCATAAGACTGAACCACATGGATCCTTGCGGTCTCGACACCTTCAGCTCGGCCGTTCGTTTCAAAACTCGCGATTCGCGACAATTTATGAGGGCACCGCACGCCCCATCGGCTTGCGTGGCGCCTGCCTCGACGACATTGTGAGCGATGCAAAGAATTACTCCAATGCTCTGGTTCGATGGGCAGGCGGAAGAGGCGGCGAGGTTTTACGTGTCGGTCTTCAAGAATGCGAAGCTCGGACAGATCACGCATTACGGTGACGAGCCGCCAGGGAGAAAAGGGCAGGTGATGACGGTGGACTTCGAGCTGGATGGACAGCAATTCGTGGCCTTGAACGGCGGACCGCAGTTCAAGTTCACGGAAGCGATCTCCCTTGTGATCAACTGCGATACCCAGGAGGAGATCGACTATTACTGGGATAAACTCACGGCCGGTGGCGGCGAAGAAGTCCAATGCGGCTGGCTCACGGACAAGTACGGGCTCTCGTGGCAGGTGACGCCGTCGAAATTCTTCTCCGAATGGGCGAAAGACCCGGCCGGCTTGCAGCGGGTCATGCACGAAGTAATGCAGATGGTGAAGCTCGATCTGGCGAAGATGGAAAACGCGTTTGAAAGGAAATAAAACCGCGGATTGCGCGGATTTCGCGAATGGGATTGTGATCAAAGCACCATACGCGTTCGATTGAGGCCGGGAGTACAGCGAGAGCGAAACTCCGGACGGCGATCGCCAAGAATTCTAGCCCCGAAGGGGCGGCGGAATAAAGTCGGCAGTGAAGCGTCAGCGGAACTGCCGGGCTCATGCTGTCCCCAGGATTCAAAGCCCCGAAGGGGCGGCGGAATATCGGTTGTTCGATTGGGCGCCGGAACATGATCCGCATCCGTCGCAACTCGCGGGGGCTTTGGATTTCTGCTGCGAGATCCCGGACCTCGCCGGGGCTCGCTCCGGGCTTTAATCCGGCATGCCTCCGGCACTTGAAAGACAGAAGAACGAAACAGGATCTTGCTATAGACTTGGTCCGTGAAACGAAATCTTGGCATTTTGATGGCGCTGGCGTTTGCGTCAGTGACTTCGGCGTGGGCGCAGACGGATTACGCCAAAGAGATTGAAAAATGGCGGAGCGACCGGGAGACGAGGCTCAAGACGGAGACAGGCTGGCTGACGGTGGCGGGACTGTTTTGGCTGAAGGAGGGAGTGAACACGGTCGGCGCCGGCGACAAGTTTGATGTGCGTCTGACGAACAACTTTCCGCCCGGCGAATTCGGAGAGATCGAGTTCAAGAATGACGCGGCCGTCTTGAAGGTGGCTGAGGGAGTCGAGGCGCAGGCCGATGGCAAACGCATCACGGGACCACAGACTCTGGTTTCCGACGAAAGGGGGAAGCCGACTGAGATTCGGACGGGAACGCAGACATTTTACCTGATCAAGCGGGAGGAGCGCTTTGGGATTCGGCTGAAGGACAGCAATAGTGAGGCGCGGCGAAATTTCAAAGGACTGAACTGGTTCCCGGTGGACGAAAGTTACAAAGTGACCGCGCGGCTCGAACCGGGCACGGAAGCGAGGGAAATGAAAGTGCCGAATGTACTCGGCGGCTTTTTCAAGATGAAGAGCCCGGGCACGCTGAAATTCACGCTGAAGGGAAAGCCTTCGTCGCTTCAGGCGGTGGAGGAAGATGATGGGACGCTCTTTCTCATCTTTGGCGACGCGTCGAATGAAAACGCGACCTACAAGTCGGGGCGATTTCTTTACGCCGAGAAGCCGGTGAACGGAGAAGTCACGCTCGATTTCAACAAGGCGGAGAACCCGCCCTGCGCTTTCACGCCCTATGCGACCTGCCCGTTGCCGCCCCCAGGGAACAAGCTCGACGTGGAGGTGAACGCCGGAGAGAAAACGTACGGGCACGGGCACTAGGGCCCGTTGAAGTAATCAGTCAGTCTCGAATTTCTCCCGAATCTTGTCGGCGGTGCGAACGACGGCGTCGCGCGCGCCGCCGGTGCCGGCGTGAAGCTGATCGATGGCGCGATCCATCGCGTTCTTGATGCTCGCCGCCGTGCCGCCTTTTTCTACTTCGCGCGCCACCACGTCTTCCAGCCGCGCGATCACGCCATCCACCGTGTAATTGCGGCCGACCTCGAAATCGCCCGGAGGGTGGTCCTCGATCGCGCTGTAAACATCGATCACCTTCTCGCTGTGCCATCCCCAGCGCAGCACCTTGTAGAAGAGCGTCCCTTCGCGCTCGCCGCGGAGGATGAGATCGATCAACGCCGCCCCGAGCGCTACCGGCATCAGGACGAGGTCGCGGACATTATCGAGCAGCATCTTGATCTGAAAAACGACGACGTCCCGGACGAACTTCCAGCGTTCATTTCGATCGGGCGAGGGAAGGGACGGAGTCGAGTTCATGGGATCGCCGGGCTTACTTCAAACTGCCCTTTTGCACGAACCACTTCAGAAACTCCGGTGTCAACCGCCCCGCTTTCACGGATGGGTCGGTTGCGACCCATTCGCGCGCCTGGTCCACCGAATCGGTTTTCAGAATAAAGATGCCGCGGACATTGCGCCCGGAGAAATCCTCGGTCGGACCCGCTTTGAACAGTTTTCCTTCGTCCGCAAGCCGTCGCATGTTGGCCATGTGTCCCTCCTGAAGCTTGTCCAATTCGGCCTTTGGCTTTTCCGGCGCGTTCGCCGGACGGACCAGCAGAACCAGGATGAATGAGTCAAATTCCATCGGCGCACTCGCAGAGGGCGTCGCGGAGGCGGCCGGCTTTGTTTCTTCCGCGATGAGTGCAAGTGGACCGAGCAAGAGCCCGAGACAAACCAAAATCCTGATCTTCATTCCCCGATGTTCGAAGCAGAGCGGTGGTGGAGACAAGGAAATTTCCGGCCGCGCTTTGGCGTTGTGATGCGGGAATCGGGGAGATAGTGTTCGCGACGGTCCAATGAAAAAATCCAAGCCAGCATCCCGAGCCCGGCGCCCGGCCAAGACCGTGGCGAAACCGAGCGCGCGCCAGCCCGTCGTAACGGTGGGTGACGAGATCACGCGAAGCCCTGCCTTTCGCCGCGCGGCGATGGATGCGGAGAACTACGCGCGAGACCCCGGATCGAATGCGCCAGCTGGTGGAGGACGCGATCGGAAAGATCAACGTGATTCCCCGCGGGCCCTTTGCCGATACCTGGCCGTATTTGATGGCGATGATCCGAGTGCTCCGTGATTATCATCGGGCGGAATATCGGGACGTCTCCGAGACGAACCTGCTCACGATTATCGCGGCAATCCTTTATTTCGTTTCGCCGTTCGATGTCATTCCCGATTGGATACCGGTGCTCGGACACATCGATGACGCGTTCGTGGTGAGCCTCGCGCTGAAATCGGTTCGAGCCGATCTCGACACGTTTATGGCGTGGGAGACGGCCCGGATCTAAGGCGCGAGCCGCCCGTGGAATTTCAAGCTCCCCAAACCGTAGCTGAGCCGCCTGAGCCAGCGAACCCAACCCGCTTCGGGGTGTGGGGCCCGTTCGCCACCGTGCTTTGGAGCGTCTTGATCGCGGTCGTATTCGTCCTCACGGAGTTTGTTGCTATGATCGCGTATGCTTCATTGAGGCCTAACGGAGCGGCGGTATCAGCATTCGTCAGAGAACTGCGATTCGACGGGGGCTTTCACGCCTACTGCACGCTCGCGAGTCTGCTTGTGGGCATGTCGCTTGTCCTCGGTATCGTGAGGCTGAAACGGGGTTCGAACTCGACAGACTATCTGGCGTTGAGGTGGCCTCCTCTGAAACAGGTGCTGCTTTGGAGTCTTATCACCTTCGGCTTTTGTTTGCTATTCGATTGGATCTCCTTGTTGCTGCACCGTCCGATGGTGGGGCGGTTTCTGCTGGCAACCTATGGTGCTGTCTCTCCGAGCTGGATGCTTTGGCTGGTCGTCGTAACGGCTGAGCCGATCTTCGAAGAGGTTTGCTTCCGCGGATTCATCTTTAAAGGACTGGCCGCCTCTCGCCTGCGCTGGCAGGGCGCCGCAATTATTACGGCAGTGCTGTGGACCATCTTTTATCTAACATTCGATTGGTATTGGATTTGCCTGGCGTTCGGGTTGGGCCTGCTCCTCGGCACGGCGCGGGCCATGACCAACTCGACCCTGCTGACCATGTTGTTGCACTGCCTCATAAACGTTCTCGCCACCGTTCAGGTGGCGATCGCGGCGCGGCAAATCTAGTGCTTCGCCGTTCGCGAGTCATCGCAGCGCGATGATCTTACCTGCGTTTCGGAGCAAACCAGACTTCGCGTCCGACCAGATAAAGGAGGACGCAGAGCGCGACGAACGGGATCATCGAGAGCAAGTCGGACTGGGGCCCTTCGAAGAACGGGTTGTGCAGTTCCGCCCACTTTTGAAACGCGTCGAGCCACTCTTTCCAGGGAATGTTGATGAAAGCAAAGATCACCCCGGCCAGGGTGCCGCCGGCGATGTAACCGGAGGAAAGCAGCACACCGCTACTCTTGTCGCCTTCCGCGATGAGTTCGTCCTCGCTCAAAGCGGATCCGGCGTGCTTGCTCCGCGTATAACGATCCACCAGCCAACGCACCATTCCGCCGACAAAGACCGGCGCGGAAGTGGAGAATGGGAGGTAAACGCCGACCGCGAACGCCAGGGCCGAGACGCCCGAGAGTTCCAGGACAATGGCGATGAAGACGCCTAACAAAACCAGGCCCCAGGGCAACTGGCCGCCCAGGATCCCTTTGATGATGTAGGAGACGAGGGTCGCCTTCGGGGCGGTGAACTTCTCGACGCTCGAGCCGTCCGGCCGCTTTTCGTAAACGCCGTTGATTCCAGGGTCCACCAGATACACCGGGAAGCCGTCGTTATTCACCAGATACCGGCCGGCGGGCCCATTCTCGGTATCCGTTTTGTGATAGACGAAATATTCGGTCGAATCGTTTCCAGCTTGCGCGCCCGAAACGCGTTCGCGCTTCGGCTGGCCGCGGTCGTCCTTCAGGTAATCGGCCGGGCTGACATGCGCGCCCGAGAGCGCGGCAAAATCAGCGTTGCCGGCGACGGGAACATAAACAGTCGCGGATTGGTTAAACTGTAAAAGGATCGGCCCGAGGATAAGGGCGGAGGCCAGCGTGCCGATCAGGATCGCGATTTGTTGCGCGCTGGGGGTAGAACCGACGAGAAAACCGGTCTTAAGGTCCTGCGAAATCGTTCCGCCGTTCGACGAAGCGATACAGACGATCCCGCCAATCGAAAGCGCGGTGACAAAATAGGGCGGCGCGGTCCAACCGATGAGGAGGAAGACCAGGCAGGTGAGGAGAACGGTCGCGATCGTCATGCCGGAGGTCGGGCAGGAAGAGGAGCCGACTTCGCCAGTCAGCCGCGACGATACCAGGACGAAGAGAAAACCGAACGAAACGATGAGGAGCGCGCCTAACAAGTTAAAGCGCAGGTTCAACTGGGGCGCGATCATGATGACGATGAGCTGGGCGATGATGCCGCCGACCACCCATTTCATCGACAGATCCCGCTCCGTCCGCGGGACATCAGTTTGGGCCGTGCCGGAGCGGCGCAAGTCGGCCAACCCGCCTTTCAATCCATGCCAGATGAGAGGGATCGACCGGAAGAGGCTGATAATGCCCGCCGCCGCGACCGCGCCCGCGCCGATGTAAAGAATGTAGCGCTTCTGGATTAGCTCGACCGACATGTCGGCGATGCTGTGCGTTTTCTCCGGCTCGAGCGGCAAACTCCCGACCGAGCCGAAATATTTGATGGCCGGAATCAGGACCAGATACGAAAGGACGCCGCCACCCATCATGAGACCCGAAATGCGCGGGCCGATGATGTAGCCGACCCCGAGAAGAGCGGGATTATTCTCGAGAGAAATCGATGCGCCGTCGTACGGCTTTCCGAAAATCTTCTCCGGAACTTCCTTCATGACTTTGAAGACTTGCTGGAGCCCGTAATAGAGAAAGCCGATCGCGAAGCCGCCGATGATAGTTTTGCCGCCGCTGACCGCTTCGTCGGCCGCGGCCCGCGCCACTGCGTCGCCGGCATGGGCGGCATCGCGAGATTCGGGGGAGGCGGCCGCTTTCAACACCTCGGCGCAGGCGGTGCCTTCGGGATATTTCAAAAATCCATGCTGCTGGACGATCAGGGCGCGTCGCAACGGGATCATCATCAGGACGCCGAGGAGTCCGCCGAGGGTGGCGACGAGCATGACGCGCGTCACCTCGAGATCGAACCCGAGAATCATGATCGAGGGCATCGTGACGCCAAGCCCGAAAGCGATCGATTCGCCTGCCGATCCCGCGGTCTGGACGATGTTGTGCTCGAGGATGGTGGCGTTCCGAAGCCTGCCCTTCGATATCCAGGAGAAGAACCGGAAAACCGTGATGGAAAGAACGGCCACCGGGATCGACGCGCTCACCGTCAGCCCGACTTTGAGGACGAGATAAAGCGAGGACGCGCCGAAGAGCATCCCGAGCGCCGTCCCCAGGATGACCGGCACGGGAGTGAGCTCGCGGAGTCGCGCCGAGGGTGGAATAAACGGCCGGAACCGGGCCAGGACCGGGTTTGCCGGGACCACGCCAACAATGTCCGGGAATTCGTTAGGCGGATTCTGCATGTTTGTAGCGGCGGTCTCTGACCGCCGAACGCGTTTTAACGAAGGAGGATGGCCGTCGGACGGATGAGTTACGGTTCACGATTTCGGCGGTCCGAGACCGCCGCTACAGCGCTATGCCGTCCCCGCCTTGTTCGCCATTCGCAGAATCCAGCGATAAAGAACGAATGCGATCGCGATGAAGGCTGCGCCGCCAATAAAGACGGCGGCGGTTTCGAAGTGCGGACCGACCACCGAGAGCGGCGCATCTTTGGCGGAGAAGACAACGATCGCGGAGAGCACGACGCCGATGATCCCTTCCCCGACGATGAGACCTGACGCCAGCAAGACCCCGAGATCCTTGGTCGATTTTGGTCTCGCGGTCCGATCGGCGGCGCGGTCGAAGAACCAGCCGGCCACCGCGCCGACCACAATCATCAGCGTGCTCTGGGTCGGCAGATAAATCCCGAGGCCGACGGCGAGTGGCGGCAGACTCATGGATTTTGTCGTCCGGGAAAGAGTCTCGTTCAGAATAATGACCACGACGCCAATCAGCGCGCCGGTTTGGATCAGGCTCCAGTCGATGTCGGCGGTGATCACGCCTTTGGCGAGGGAAGAAATCAAACCCGCCTGGGGCGCGGCCAAGGGGGTGGCGCGCGTCTCCGCGCCGGGAGCGCCGACGAATCCGTAGGCCTGGTTCATCAGATCGAGGACGGGCGGGATAACGACCGCGCCCGCGAGCACGCCGATGATCAGCGCCACCTGCTGCTTCCACGGAGTCGCATCCACAAGCTGGCCGGTCTTCAGATCCTGCAGGTTATTATTGGCAATCGCGGCGACGTTGAAAATGACGGCGGTGGTGAACAGAGCGAAGGCGATGAGCGCCTTGCCCGCGTCCGCCGGGAGTTGCGATTTCACGCCAAAGACCAGGAGCAAGGCAGCGCCAATGACGACGAGAATGCCAATGCCGGACAGCGGGCTATTCGAAGAACCGATGAGTCCAGCCATGTAGCCGCAGACCGCGGAAACAAAGAAGCTCATCAGGACAACATAGAAAACGCTGCCGATGGTGAGAGTCCACATATGGCTGCCCAGGCCACTTGAGTTCGCGAAATAGGCCAGGACCCATCCGATTGGCAGCATGCAAACCAGAGTGACGATGGCCACGATCCCGATTGGAATGTCGCGCTCCGTGATCGGCAAGGTGTGGGCCTGGCCAGCTTTGCGCGCGCGGTTCGCTGCCATTGCGCCGGCCAGTCCGCTCACGACCGGCTTCACCAGCTTGAGCAAAGTCCAAATCGCGGAAACCCCGATGGCGCCCGCGCCAAGGAAGCGGACATAATTACTCCACACGGCCCCCGTGATTTTGGCGGGGTCGCCCGTGCCGACGGCAGTCACGACCGCCTTCGGAAGATTGGTGGCTCCGGAATTGATCAGGTCGGTCACCATTTGGGAGAAATGTGGGACGCCCCATCCCCAGCCGATCAACGCGCCGACCAGCATCGCAATTCCAACCCAGAGCCCGACCAGGTGCCCGATCCCGAGCAGCGCGAAGGAAAGGAAAAAATCGTAACCGCTGACCGCGCCGCGTTTGCCGATCCGGAAAGTTTGCGCCACATCGGCCGCGAAGATTTGCGTCGCGACGATGATGGCGAAACCCGCGGAAACGATCGAACCCCACAACACCGCGAGCAATCCAGCGCGGCTATGTTCGATGTCGGCCGCATGGGCTTGATCGCCGCTGCCGATCTTGAGCACTTCCGCGCAGGCGACCCCTTCCGGGTACGGCAGATCGGAATTGGTCACCAAAGCGCGCCGCAACGGAATCGAATACATCACGCCGAGAATGCCGCCGAGCGCGCAAATCAGGAATGAGATCCAAAAGGGAAACTCGGTCCACCAGCCGATCATGATGAGGCCCGGCAAAACAAAGATGATCGACGACAGGGTGCCGGCCGCCGAGGCAACGGTCTGGACGATATTGTTTTCCTGCACAGTGGCGTTTTTGAAATAGCGCAGGATCGCCATCGAGATGACCGCGGCGGGGATGGAGGTTGAAAAAGTGAGGCCGGCCTTGAGGCCGAAGTAAACGTTGGCGGCCGTGAAGACGAGCGTGATGATCACGCCGATGATCAGGCCACGAATCGTTAATTCGGGGCGACTTCGTTCGCTGAGGTCGGCAGTTGGGCTTGGCGGATTTGGGTCCATGGTTGGCGTCCGGTTATGAATGAATTCGGCTGGCGGCGGATCCTTGCGCTTGCGCGAGGAGAACGATTCCCGGCGCGAATTGCAACAGGAAAGCGTGGGCTGGCTGTCCCCGCGCCTTGGAGCGACGCCGTCGCTCCAACTTCACGCCCCGCAGCCAGTCGAGATCAGCTCTTCGATTTTCTCCGGCGTGCATCGGTAGATTGTGGTGGCGCCGCCTTCGTAATACTCGCTGTCGACGATCACTTCCATTTTGCCGTCGCCGTCCAGATCGAGCACGGCGAGGACGCGATACCGACTGGGCGCGTTGAATTCCTTTTGCTTCGGATAGAATTCGCCCTCGACCGACTGCGTTTTCACTTTGCCCTCCACGACCCGCCGCAACAGGACAAATGAATAACTTCCGGCCGTGGCGCTCGACGGCATGCCCTTCTTCTTCGTCAGGTAATTGGTCGCGCTGATCAACACCTCCTCTTCCTTGTCGCCATCGAGGTCGACGCGCAGGATTTGCGTGATGTGGACCTCGGGATCCTTCAGGCCTTTTGTTTGAAGAAATTCGCGGACCGCCTGCACATAAACGGGCTGGGTAACATCGGCGCTGCGCGGTTTGCGCGGCAAGGCGTTCCACGAACCACTCAGCGCGATCGCCCCCTCTTCCCGCGGAGGAGAAAGTTTCACCGTCCACGTATCGGGGCACGGTTCGCTCATCGACTCTGGTGTGCCCGCTTTGGTCGAGCCCATTTCTCGATCCAGGCCGTAAGCGCGAAACGAAGTGCCCTCTTTCAGCAGAGCGCCGGCCTTGGCGCTATCGAGCCATTTTCCATTATCCAGCGCTCCGAGGATGTAGTTGTTCTTCAAATCGATAATCACGTTCGCCGGGCCGCCCGCCGCCAGGCGGCAGAAGCAGAGCATCAGGAAAGCGGTAAGCGCGAGGGCGCGGGGTGGGTTCATGAAGCGGAGTCTGCCCGTTCGCCCCAGAGCGACACAAGACCGGAAAGGGCGGCACGCGAACAGTTGCGATTTTGCCCGGTTCCTGACAATCTCACGCCCAGCGTGAACGACGACTCGAAACAATGGAGCAAATTGCTCCAGGCGATTTCCAAGGGCGTTGTGGTCCCGATTGTTGGCCGCGATCTCCTGCGAATCGAGATCGAGGGCCAATCACAGCTTCTTTACGAATATCTGGCGCGGCGTCTGGCCCGGGAATTGGAAGTCGAGGAATGCGGTCCCTGCTCGAGCATCGACCAGGTGGTCGCCGCCTATCTCAACGCCAGCCGCCGCAATTCCCGCGACGACGTTAACGTCAAGAGCTTCGAGATTCTCGCGGAGGTGCAGGGACAGGTTGAAGTTCCCGAGCCGCTCCGAAAGCTGGCCGCCATCGAGCCGCTTCGTCTGTTCGTGAGCACGACGGTGGATTCGTTGCTTGCCAAAGCCCTCGGCGCCCCGGCGGATCACGTCTTCGCCTACGCTCCGAATTCCGCTCTCTGCGACATCCCGCGCGATTACGCGCGCTCGCCTCACCGAGTCGTTTTTCATCTTTTCGGAAGAATTTCCGGCATCCCGGACAGCGCGTTGATCGACGAGGAGACGCTCGAGTTTATCTGGAAGCTCCACGAAGAATCGATGTCGGGGCGTCTCGCGAATCTGTTCGACGAGTTGCGGACCAAGCGCCTGTTGCTCATCGGCAATGCCCACCCCGATTGGCTCGCGCGGTTTTTCGTCCGGCTCAGCCGCCGCGAGCGCCTTTATAGCGGCAACGAAGCGCGGGAATTCGTCGCCGATGGGGCGGTGGTGTCCGACGCTCACCTGCGCGATTTCCTGGAGAACTTCAGCCCGCAGACGAAATCATTTGGCGTCGCCAATCCGATCCAGTTTGTCGATCAGTTATCCGAAAAATGGGAAGCATTCACGGACAAGCCCGCCCCTTCCGAGGTGCACGCCTCGTTCACCTCGTCCAAGCCGCCGGCGGTTTTCGTGAGTTATGCGAGCCAGGATGTCGAATCGGTGGAGCGGCTCCAAAGCACGCTCGGCAGCGCCGGACTCGATGTCTGGTTCGACAAGGGACGGCTGGGCTCGGGCGATCCCTGGTGGCCGGTGATCGAGCAGAACATCGCCAGCTGCGACGTTTTTGTGCCGGTCATCTCCGCGAACACCAACAAACGCGACGAAGGCATTTTTATTCGGGAATGGAATCGCGCCCTTGAGCGGCTGCGCGACATGGACCGGGCGACGGCCCGGCTGATTCATCCGGTGATCATTGATGAAACGCCCGAGAGCGCGGTGAGCTTTAGCGGCTTCCGCGAGTTCCACTATTCCCGCGCGGCCGGCGGCGAGCCCAAGCCGGAGTTCGTCAAGGTTCTGACCGACATCGTGCGCGAGCGCCGCTTGAAGGCCGCTGCCCAATGAGCGAACCGGTGGCCGAGCGGGCCGACGCGCAGCATCCCTGGATCGGGCTGGCCTCCTTTACCGAAGGCGATCGCGAATTTTTCGCCGGCCGCGGCGATGAGATTGAGGACCTCGTTCGCCTGGTCCGGCGCGATACGCTCACTTTGCTCTACGGTGTCTCGGGTCTTGGGAAAACATCATTGGTCCAGGCCGGTTTGTTTCCGGCGTTGCGGGAAGATAATTTTCTGCCCGTCCCCATCCGGTTGGATTTCCTCGAAGACGCCGCGCCCCTGGCCCGACAAATCCTGAACGCCATCACCGAGGCTGCGGTCGCGGCGAGAGTGGAAGCGCCGCAGCCGCAGCCGGATGAAACGCTCTGGGAATATTTCCATCGCGAGGGCAACCATTTCTGGAGCGCGCGGAACGACCTGGTGACGCCGTTCCTGGCGTTCGATCAATTCGAGGAAGCTTTCACGCTCGGGCGGGAAACGGCGTCGCGCGTGGCGCGGGTGGAAGCATTCATCGTCGAGCTTGCCGACCTGGTCGAGAACCGTCCGCCGGCGGCCTTGCGCGAGGATCCTTCACGCGTGAAAGGTTTCAACTTCAAGCCGGCGCCGCTCAAGGTCCTCCTGGCGATGCGGGAAGATTATCTCGCGGACCTCGATCGCATTCGCTCCCAATTCCGTGCCCTCGGCCAGAACCGCCTGCGCCTTTTGCCGATGGGCGAAAAACAGGCGCGGCAGGTGATTGCTCTCGGAGCCGGGTTACTGGCTCCGGGCGTCGAGGAGCGCATCGTGAAGTACGTGGCCGGGGCCACGGCTGAAACCGGCGAGATGACCGTTGCCCCGGCCTTGCTCAGTCTCGTGCTGAGGGAATTGAACGAGCGCCGCCTCACGCGCGGTCCGGACGCGAAGATTACGCCCGACCTCCTGGATGTCGAGCAGCACAAGATCTTCGAGGATTTTTACCTTCGCACGCTTCACGATTTTCCGCCGGGCGTGCGCCTCTTTATCGAAGACGAACTCCTCACCGCGAGCGGGCATCGCAACAGTTCCGCGCTGGATGACGCGCTAACCCGGCCGGATGTGACCCTGCCGATTCTCAATGAGTTGGTGAATCGCCGGCTTCTGGCCTACGAAGACCGCCACCACACCCGCAGGGTGGAACTTACCCATGACGTCCTCGTTCCCGTCATCAAAGCCAGCCGGGATTCGCGGCTGACCCGCGACGCTCTGGCCCAGGCAGAGCGTCTCCGCGTTCAACAGGTAGCGCAACAGCGGAAGCAACGCCTAACGTTCGCGATCGCCTGCGCCCTGGCGGTCGCCCTGGTGGCTACCCTGTGGGGCGGCTACTACGTTTTCGTCAAGGAACACAAGGCCTACTACAGCGAGTTCATCAAGCGGAACGGGTTCCCCGTGGGATCGATTCCCATCTCCGAGGAGGAAGCACGCCACCATGGTGTTTCCTACCTCCTAATCAACAAAGGCGTTACTTTGGAAGGGTGGCGGGTCCGGTGGAAACCCGCCTTCAGAGTCGTCGTCGTTGATTCCAACCTGAAGCCAACGACGAATCACAACCTCGGGACCTACTTGTGGAAACGCGATTCGGATTCCGGTGACAGCGAAAGCGGCCAATCGCAAGCGCGCGCCGAGCGGCTCGGTCTCCACACTTTCTGCCAATGGGAGTTAGTGTCGAACGACAACGGCGAAATCATCTACGAGCGCGGGCTGGACCGGGACGGCAACATGGTATTTGGCTTCGTCTATTCGTTGCCTGGGACGGACCGGTCGTCCACCCGGCTGGCTCACTTCGTGGGGCCGGATGGATTCCCGCAAATACAACGCGCCTCCCAGGCCGAGTATGTTTCCATCCACTACGACAAAGACGGATGGGAGGACCGCATTACTTATCGAGATGGTAAGAACCTCCCTGCTGCCGGACCCGACGGCGCGTTTGGACAAAGCGTGACTTACAATTCTCGCGGCCAGGTCACTCAGCTGCTTTCGCTCGACGCCGACGGCAAGAACATGCGCGACAGCGCCGGCAACTGTGGCTTGCAGTACACCTACAATGAAAAGGGATTTGTCACCGAGGTCCGTTCCGTGGGGCCCGACCTGAAGCCGATGCCGGTCAAGGATGGCTGGTATATTTCCAAGAGCGAAACTGACGAACATGGGAGGCTGCGTCGCAGCACCTTCCACGGGGCAAATGGCGAGCCGGTCCTGCACAAGGATGGTTATCACGGCTGGGAAGTCGAGTTTGACGAACACGGAAACCAGATCACGTCGACCTATCTGGGGCTGGACGGGAAGCCAACCCTGCTGGCGGCCGGGGTCGCTATCTTCAGGTCTACTTATAATGAGCAAGGCAAGACCACGCGGATGAGTTACCACGGCCTAAACGGTGAGCCCGTTCTGCACCGGGACGGCAACCATGCCTGGAAAGCACAGTTCGACGGCCGCGGAAATCAGGTTGCCCTCACTTACGTCGGTTTGGATGGGAAACCGACCCTGGTGACCTCAGGTTACGCGATGATGAAGTCGACCTTCGACGCCAGGGGCCGGAAGACCCGGCAAGCTTACTTCGGCGTCAATGGAGAACCAGTCCTGCACAAGGATGGCAACCATGCCTGGGAATCCGAATACGACGGCCGGGGAAACGAAATCTCGACTACCTTCCTGGGAGTGGACGATAAACCTGCTGCCTTGCTGGCCGGTTACGCCATCGTTCGAAAGAAATACGATTCCGACGGCAATGAGCTGGAGCACGCTTATTTCGACGCGGGCGGGAATCCGACGATTGAAAAGGAATCCGGGATTCACAAGGCGGTTAATAGTTATGACGGCCGGGGAAAGGTGATCCGGAAGAGATATCGCGGCGTCAACGGCGAACCGGTGCTGCATAAGGACGGCAACCACGGTTGGAACGCCGAATACGACGAGCGAGGGAACGAGATCGTCGATACCTATGTAGGCCTGGATGAGAAACCGATGCTGCTTGTCGCCGGCTTTGCGACGATCAAGTCGGACTATGACGCCAGCGGCAAGCAGACCCGCCTGAGCTTGCATGGGGTCAATGGCGAACCGGTTTTGCACAAGGAAGGCCATCACGGCTGGGACGCGCGCTTTGACGAGCGGGGAAGAAGGACGTCGAAAACGTTTTTTGGTCTCGACGGAAAACCGCTCCTGCTGCCGGACGGTTACGCCACGGTGAAGTGGAGCTACGACGCGCGCGGAAATGAAACCAGCGCGACCTATTTTGGGCCCGATGATCGTCCGGCGCTCTACCAAAAATCGTATCACGGCTGGAAGGCGCAATTTGACGATCATGGCAATGAGATCGTCCGGACGTTTATCGGTCTGGATGGGGAGCCAATCACGCAGGAAAATGGCTTCGCGATCGTCAAGGGTACCTACGATGTCCATGGCAGGATGACCCGGATGACGTTTCACGGCGCCCATGACGAGCCCGTTTTGCACAAGAACGGCCACCACGGATGGGAAGCGGAGTACGACGAGCGCGGCAATGAAATCAAAACGACCTACCTCGGCCTGGATGAGAAGGCCGGTCTTTTGCCGAATGGATTTGCCATCGTAAAGGCGACCTTCGACCCGCGAGGGAATGTTACCCGGCAGACTTATCATGGGGTGAACGGCGAGCCTGTCCTGCACAAGGAGGGCTACCACGGTTGGGAAGCGACCTACGACGAGCGCGGAAAGCAAATGACCAAAATCTATTTCGGCCTGGATGGAAAAACGATCTCGACGATGAAGCAAGGTGCCCTGTCGGCCAAACCCAATTCCTGAAATTGCCAGACCCTGAATGAAACATTTCTCTCTGTTTGGCGTTGCACAAATCCTTGACCGGTTCCGATAATTCAGTTAAGGCCGGAAAAAGCGACGATCTCCTTCACTGGCCTTCCAAATGTTCAACCTCCACAGGAAGCTAACGGCGCGTAATTGGCTGATCGCGGGTTACGCAGCGCTCACTCTGGCCTCCGTCCAAGCGCAAAGTGTGCTCATTCCAAGCACGACGCGGCGAGACATGGTGTTCGACTCTACCGGGCAAAAGCTCTACATCACAAACTCCACGGGCATAGTCCAGACTTTCGATCTGGCCACCCTTACCTTTGGAACGAGCTACAACCTGGGCGGCTCACTCAACGGGCTCGACATCGCGCGGGACAACTCATTCCTGCTGGTGGCGCAGAACACAGCCACCGCCTCTCAAGGCACCTTTCACAAGGTCGCTTTGCCTGCCGGAACTGTTACCAACATCAATTACCCGCTGGCATTTGGCGAAGCCGGCGCTTGGGACGTGGCGATTGGATCAAATGGATTGGCGCTGGCAACGACCCGGTATGCTGGCTCAGGCGATGTTCCTCTGCGGCAGATTGAATTGGCTACCAATGCCATCAGCATTCGATCGGATGCGCCCGGCGGACTGGTAACGGCAGGTACGGCGATTCATCGTAGCGGCGACGGAACGCGGTTCTTTTTTATGGAAGGGGGTGTTTCTAGCGGACCAGTCTTCACATATAACGCGACGACGAACACTTTTGGGCTGAAGGCGAACACTGGTATATCCCTGGATAGCGCCAGCGGAGCGGTAAATTTCAACGGCAGCCTGATCGGGCTTCGCGTATTTAATTACCCGGCTTCATTAAATACGGCGCCGGATTTTGGCTATATTCATACCTTTAACGGGCTAGATGGGGGTGTCGCTTTCAACGCCATGTCGGAAATCTTTTACGGTGTGAACAGTGGGACCGACCAGATTATCGCGTATGGCTCACAAACATTCGCCGAATTGTTCCGCCTCAACATTGGCGAAGACATTTCTTCCGGTTCAGCTCAATTTGGGATCGGAACATTGGTAGCAAGTGGGGACGGCCACTGGCTTGCCTTGGAAACCCCCGCGGGTATACGTCTTTTCCAAGTTTCACCGGGACCGACTCCGACTCCAACGCCAACGTCTACCCCAGGTTCTCCCACACCCACGCCGACACCCACTGCCACGCCTGCTGGTGGGGTGCTGATACCGAGCACGACCCGGCGGGATATGGTGTTCGATTTTGCCGGACAAAAACTTTACATTACGAACTCCAACGGCATCGTCCAAACTCTGGATCTGGCAACGCTGACCTTTGGACCGAGCTATGATCTGGGCGGCTCCCTTAATGGAGTTGACATAGCGCGAGACGACTCATTTCTCCTCGTAGCGCAAAACGCCATCGGCGCTGCACAAGGGGTGTTTCACAAGGTAGCTCTACCTACGGGAAATGTTACCAACATCAGTTACACGCGCGCCTCGGGCGAGGCCGGCGCCTGGGATGTGGCGATTGGGTCAAATGGATTGGCATTGGTGACGACCCAATTTTCTGGGTCTGGAACGACTCCGCTACGACAGATTAATTTGGCGACTAACGCCATAAGCATCAGATCCGTCCCTGATCCTGGGGGAGAGCCGCGGCAGAATACGCAAATTCATCGCAACGGTGGCGGAACCCGATTTTTTTTGCTGGAGTCCAACGACTCCAGCGGACCAATGTTTACCTATGATGCGAGTGCCAATACTTTCGGGCCTCTTGTAACCAATGGAGTCGATTTGTCGAGCTCCACTGGGGCAGTGGAGCGAAGTGGCAGCTTTGTTGTCCTTCAAACATATGTCAGCCAGCCCTCATTAAGAACCGCACCGGCTTTGACTGTGCTTCGTACCTTTGGCTTTATTGATGGAGCTGTCGCGTTCAATCCAATGTCGGACACCCTGTACGGCGTCCACAGTTCGACCGACCAAATCATTGCGTATAGCACGCAAACGTTTGCGGAATTGTTCCGCCTCAACATCGGCGAAAACGTATCCGGCGGTTCAACTCAATTTGGAACCGGAACCTTGGTGGCGAGTGCCGACGGCCGCTGGCTCGCTTTAGAAACGCCAGCGGGGATACGCCTTTTCCAGCCTCCCGCGGGTCCAACACCGACTCCCACACCTACACCGGGCCCGGCCACTCCCACGCCCACCCCCTCGGCGACCCCGACCGGCACGCCTATTGGGACTCCGACTCCGACTCCCGCGACCACGGCAACACCGAGTCCGACAGCGACTCCGTCTTCCACTCCGGTCTCGGCCCGGGCGTTGAATATTTCGACGCGGATTCGAGTCGAAACGGGCAACAATGTGCTCATTGGCGGCTTCATTATCACTGGAAACGCGCCCAAGACCGTGGCGGTCCGTGGTATTGGGCCGTCCCTTTCCCAGTTTGGAATTAGCGACACACTCGCCGATCCCACCCTCGAGCTTCGTGCCAGCGACGGCTCATTGATTTTAGGAAATGACGATTGGCAGGATAATTCCGCGCAAGCGGCCCAATTGACCGCTCTCGGCTTGGCTCCGACCGACCAGAAAGAGGCGGGATTGGTCGCGACGCTCCAGCCCGGAGCGTACACCGCGATCGTGGCCGGGAAGGACCAAGGCACTGGCGTAGGACTGGTGGAAATCTACGACACAAACGGCCTCGCTGATTCACAACTGGCGAACATCAGTACTCGCGGTTTTGTCCGGACTGCCGAGAACGTTATGATCGGAGGATTTATCCTTAGTGGAACGAACAATACTCAGGTGGCAGTCCGAGGAATCGGGCCCTCCTTGGAGCAGTTTGGCCTTAGTCCCGTGCTGGCTGACCCTGTCTTAGAGCTGCACGACAGTAACGGGACGACCCTCGTCATGAACGACGGCTGGCTGGACGATCCTGTCTCAGCCGCGCAACTAAGCGCGGCCGGTTTGGGGCTCTCCGATCCGAAAGAGTCGGGAATCTTTACATCACTGCCGCCCGGAGCATTTACCGCTATTCTCGCCGGGAAGAGCGGTGGGATTGGGATAGGTCTCGTCGAGATTTATAACGTGCATTAGAGCAACCGATTCGTTGAAACTGGGTACAAATGACTACCCAGACTGTGAAATTGCGCGGCGTTAAATGAAAAAATTTCTCCGGGCTTTGGTATTTATCACCATGACCTCGCCACACATTAACCTCGACGCCAAGACCCTGACCTGGTCCGAGCTCGGCGGAATGCCGCTGCCGGCGGCCGGGGAACGCATCACTTACGGCAATGGACCGCAGCAATTTGGCGAGCTCCGCGTTCCGAGTGGTCCGGGTCCGTTTCCAGTGATGATTGTGATTCACGGCGGCTGCTGGCAGAATGAGTTCGATTACGTTTACATGACGCGGCTCGCCGAATGGTTGACCGAACACGGCGTCGCGACCTGGACGATCGAGTATCGGCGCCTGGGCGACGCCGGTGGCGGGTGGCCCGGCACTTTTCTCGACGTCGCTGACGGGACCGACGCGCTTCGCGGAATGGCCGAGAAAGCGCACCTCGACCTGAAACGAGTTTTCGCAACCGGACATTCAGCCGGCGGCCACCTGGCCCTTTGGCTGGCGAGCCGGGGAAAGCTTCCGAAATCCAGCGAGCTTTACCGTGAAAATCCTGTCGCGATCCAGGGCGTCCTCGGACTCGCCGCGATAACCAACCTGGAAAAATATCGGATCGGCCCGCCAAACAGTTGTCACTCTTCCGTCGAACCTTTGCTTGGCGGCGGGCCGGATAAGGTTTCGTCGCGTTACGCCGAGACCTCTCCGAGCCAGCGGCTGCCGATCGGCGTTCGCCAAATCTTCATCCAGGGCGAAAAAGATCCGATCGTCGAGGCGGCGTCCGTCCGCGAATACGTCGAAGCCGCGAAGAAGGCGGGCGATCACGCAGAGATTTTGCCGCTGGCTGAGGCGGGCCATTTCGAAGCCTGCGTGCCGTTGCCGCAAACGGCATCGGTTTTCGAGGATGCGTTGCGAAGGCTGATGAGTCCGTAGGCGTGACTCGGACTTGCCTTCAGAATTGCTGCCTCACGCTGTTACTCCTGAGTCTCGGCAGCGCGGCGGCTTTCGGGTTCGACACGGAGTATTGGGCGTGGCAGCGGAACGAGCCAGCAAGCGCGCAAGAGTTGGCGGAACTCGAGGCCCAAGGTGTGCGCGCGATCCACTGGCAAATCGGTGAGCTGGTCCAGAGCGGCGCGGACTGGCGGTGGCGCGCGCGCTTTGATCTGCCGCCGAACGTCGCCGGACTGCGCTTCGTTCCGGTCGTGCGCCTGGAATCGCAGGAGCGCAACCCATTTACCGCGCAAGCCAACGAGTCTCTTTTCTCGGCCCTGACGGCCGCAACCAGGGGCGCCGATGAATTGCAGATCGATTACGATGCGCCCGATCGATTGCTTCGCGATTACGCGGCGACTCTGAGACAGCTTCACAAGCTCGTGCCGCGGGTGACGATCACGGCCCTGCCGCACTGGGCGCACAGCTCCGGCGCCGGCGAGTTCCGCGGCGCCGCGGACGAGCTGCTCGTGATGCTCTACGATTTCGAACCCGATCCGAAGGGAGGACCGCCGTTGCCGTTAATTGTGCCGGACAAAATCGATCGATATTTGTCGGAGTGGAATGAGGTCCAAATTCCATGGCGTGTCGGCCTGCCGGTATTCGCACGCATGACGGTGTTTGATCCCGACGGCAAGTCGCGCGGTCACGTTCGCAACTGGAACTGGGACGATGTCTGTTTCAGCAGCGCCCTCGAGGTTGTCGCGCCGACCAACCTCGGCGTGACCACGCTGCGGGCGAAACGCGATACTCGCGTGGACAACGCGGTGGTTCGCGCCGGGCAGTTGGTCACGGCGCGGTTGCCCGATCGGGCCGCGCTCTCGCGTGCCGTGTCGGCAGCGCAGAAAACGAACGCGCGCGGCGTGGTTTACTTCAGATTTCCCGATTCGACCGACCCGAGCGGCTGGTCGTTGCGCCAGCTTGGACATCTCGACGCCGCGCCGCAGTTGTCAGTCCATGTAAATCCGGAGACGTCCCAAATCGAGCTGCTGAATAACAGCGACGCCGATCTCGTGTTTTCCGCTACCGCCGGCGAACGCGGCTACGTCCTGCAAATCGAAGCGCCAGCTCCGGTTTTTCGCGATGCCGGCGAGGGCGAATTCTGGCGGGTAACCGGCGAAGCCGATGGACGGGCGGCGCCGATTCAATTGGCCACGCGGCTGACGTTTTGGTTCAGTCACCTGCGGGCCCGCCAGGCGCTGCGGACCGGACCGATTCGGCTCGCACCGGCGGCGAACTTTTCGCAAGCTCAATGGCGCATCCTCAATTTCGCTTCGCAATCGCAATGGCAACAAGTGACACCATGAGAATTCGATCCTTTTTCCTCTGCGCGGCGGTGATCTGTCTCGCCTTCCGCCTCGCGCAGGCAACCGGCGGCGGCGAATTCGATCAGCCGGCCATCATCCTTGGCGAAACTCTCGACTGTCTTCCCGGCAAATCGCTCGGCGAAATTTTCCTTGAGACGTCACCGGACCTGAAAGACGACGGCAAAGCGCCCGACTTCGAGGGCGAGTTAAATGCGATCGCCGATCAGCTCCGGACCGAATCGCCGGCCGCGCTCACGACGAAGGTGGATGAACTGCTCGCCCAGGCGCGCCGCGATCCTGAGAACGCGAAATGGTGGTGCAATTTGCTGGAGGACGTGCGCGATTTGCTAGTCGGCTCAGCCACGGACCGCGCGGCGGCGGCTGATTACCTCAAATGGCGTGTCGCGCACCGGCACTACTTCGGCTTCCCTACGGAAAAGAAAAACCGCTGGGACGAGGAGGAGACGCCATCGACGCCGCCGGGGGCGGCTGGTGAGTTGGAGGAGAAAGCGAAAGCGGCAAAAGACGGACTGCGCGCCCACTGGCTCTTCCTCTCCGGCGCCCTGACCTACGTCCAGGGCGATCGCGACAAGTGCCGGCCGTGGTTCGAACGCGTGCTCAAGGAATTTCCGAAACATCCGCGGGCCGAAGCCGCGCAATTCCTCCTCGCGCGCTGCTCCTTTTTCGATTCGCGCCGCGGAAGCGATAACGACTCTTCCAGCAAGACTGACGACGAACGCAAAGGCGCCAAGCTTCGGCTCGATGCCCAGGTCCTGTTCGACCGATTCCGAACTGCTTATCCGCGCGGGCGCTACGATGCCGACGCGCTCGGCTGGCTCGGCGCGCTCGCTTTCGATGGCCACGATTATCTGAAGGCCCTCGAGCATTACATCGCGCAAGCCGAGACCCCCGGACACCCCGAGACGCTGAAGTCGGCGTTATACATGTGCGAAAAATGCCTGGTCATCATCGCGGCGAAGCCGGACGCGCCGGCGGCCTATACTTTGGTCGCACGCCATCCGCGCATCGCGATGGGATTTGCTTATCTCGTTCTGAGCGCGCCGGAGGCGGACAATTACAACGGCGAGTACGATCCGCCGGCGACCGTGAAAAAATGGCGGCGTATCGTCCTGCCAAAGATCGCCGCGGCGGTCGCGCAACAAAAAGACCTCTACAAGGCCGGCGATTGGCAGCCACGCTACCTGGCGCTTCTCGCCCAGGCGGCGAGCGCGTCCGGAAATCAAGCCGAAGCCTTGCAGCTGACGAATCTCTCGCCCGCACAGCTCGACAGAAGTGACGATCTGTTGTTCGTCCGGGCGATCGCGTTCGAGCGCGCGAAAAAACCGGCGGACGCGATTGAGGCCTATCGCAAGTTGCTGAAGAATTTTCCAGACGGCCCCCTCACGCTCGGCGTGCGCCTCCGGCTCGGTCTGGCGCTCCAGGATAATCACCAGGCGGGCGAGGCGTTCGTCGAACTGGTGCAATTGCTCGCCATCAACGACAAAAACAAGACGGCGCCGGCGCCGTCGCCAAGCGCCACCCCGTCTGAAGAAAACGCGGAGAAAGAAGAGGAAACGCCGGCACCGATCGAGGAGCGGAGCCAGCTCGAAACAGGCCGGTTCGTCGACGGCACCAATTACCGCTACTCAGTCAGCGATTGGAAAATGAGGACTAGCGCGATCTATCCAAACATCACCGGGGCCGAGTTCGAGCAGATCCAGGAAGCGATCGATACCTTGCTCAACTTCGCGCCGCTGCCGGAGCTGGTGACCGCCGCGACAAGCGATCGCCTCGCCGAAAGCGCGCGCAAGGAACTCCGGCAGATCATCGCGGAACGTTATCTCGCGCAGGAGAATTTTGCCGAAGCCCGGAAATTTCTCGATGACGGCGGAGCGAAAACGATCGCGGCGCAGTTGGAAAAGCTGACCGCCGCGGCGACGAGCGGGGCAGGGGACAAGGCCGAGCCAATGTTGCAATTGGCAAACACGTGGGCGGAGGCGCGCGGGAAGCTGTTGCGCGTGCCGCTCGACGCCAACGCCGGCGCCGACAACGTCACCTACAATCACGAGCGTCCCGAGCAGGTCGCGGAAAGGCCGGTCGCGTTGTTGCAGGTAAACCCTGCGCTCACCCTCACTCATCGCCGCGAAAACGCCCGCTCAATGGGGATCAAGAACCCGGACGCCGAGCTCGCCGAACGCGATGAGCTGCGTCACGCGTCCCGCTGGTGGATGAACGCGGCCCGCGCCCGCCCTGGGTCGCCCATTTCCGCGGAGGCGCGCTGGAAAGCGCTCGAAGCGATGCCGAAACTCGCGCGCGCTTCCGACTACGCGGAGCAGCTCGCGCGAGAGATAAACGGCGAAGCGGTTTCGCGCGAAATTTATCAGCGGCTCCGCACCGAATCTCCGAATTCAAAAGAAGCCACGCGACTGGCCGCTTACTGGAGTTTTCCCTCCGCGGAAAATACGAACGCAACCAACTGGGAGGACGATACGGATCTGCGGGACGCGAATATCATGGGCTATCCGATCCATGATTTCGGCGGGCTCGCGCCGGAAGAGAAGGCTACCTCGGGCGACAACCAGAACCCTGAGGAAGCATGGAGCGACATCCAAAAACGGGTCGCGGCCATGCGCGATCATCTCCACGAGGGAGACATCGCCAGCACGGGCGTGATGGTGCGCGAGCTCCAGGCCAAGGCCCAGGGGGCGATCACGGACACGGGCGATTCTTATTGGATCAACTTCCTCGACGACCTCGCGCAGTTTTTCTCCGAGCCGAATCTCACTCCGAAAATGCAGCAGACCTACGTGAACATTCGGCTCGACGTGTTGCACCGCACGAATTTGTCGGAGCACAGGCCGCCTCCCATTTCGACGAAAGAGGATACCGACGCAGCGGTCGCCGCAGAAATCGCGCAGGCGCAAAGCGATCCGGCGAACAAGCCGATCGCCGATTATCTCGAGATGTCCCTGCTGGCCCTGAAAGCCGGCAACCGCGTCGAGGTGGAAACCGATATGGCCGACGCGAAGGAACCCGACAGCCATTCGGTTTACACGACGCGCGATCATGCCGGCATGGAGAAAATGGCGCGCGATTTTTTGGCGAAATATCCAAAGAGCAAGAAGCGCGAGGCCGCGGTTTTCGTCCTGGCCCGTTCGGTGCACGCGCTCTCACGTCCCTACTACACCCGTAACGGCGTGCCGTTGGCTGAGGTCGATCCGAAAGATGCGCTGGTCGAGATCCAGCAGAAATTGTATCAGCGTGAGCAGTTCGACCCGAAGCGCGTCCTCGGTGCGCTCGACGATTACGATCGTGAATTTCCCAAGGGCCGTTACGCCGCCGAAGTTCGCAATCTGCGCGCGATGACTCTCTGGCGGATGCGCGACTGGCCGGGCGCCCTCGATCTCACCCTCGCGCAGTTGACCGACACGACCAAGCGCGAGCTTATTCAGGAGGCCTCGTTGCGCCTCGCCAATATCTTCGCCGCCCTCGAAGAGGCGAGACAAGCCCATGAAAACCAAATCGTTCTTAGCCGGATGTCTGATTCTGCTGATGTCCTCGAATGTGTTCGCCCAGGCCGATTTTCCGGCGTTCTGGAAGAAGTTTAAATCGGCTGTCACCGCCGGTGATAGGGCCGCCGTCGTGGCGATGACAAAATTCCCGCTCTCGATGCCGTACCTTCAAAAGAAAGTAAAAGACAAAGCGGATCTTCTCCGTCGCTACGATGAAGTCTTTAACGGTGAAGCCAATGCCGCCCAATGTTTTGCCAAGGCTAACCCAAAAAAACAGTCCGCCAAGGATTACGATATTTACTGTCCTTTTAAGGCGACGCCAAAGGACCTAGAAAACACCCCGATTCGTTACTATTTTGAGCTAACCGCCGCCGGCTGGAAATTCGCCGGCCTCGATAACGTTAACGAATGATTCGCGACAGCTGACGGCACGAAGGCGTGCCGTCTCCAGCGGCTACTTCGCGCGCTTTAGGCGGTAGCCGTCCGCCTGCGCGCCGGAGCCGCTGCCATACTCGACCAGGCCGACGCCTTTCTTCCAGACGAGTTTTGTGAAGTGGCCGGAATTGTGGCTCCAGAGATAAGTGCAGAGATCGCCTTTGACCTCGATCTTGGTTTCGCGCAGTCCGTCTTCGCGCGAAACGACTCCTTTTGTGATGCCGTAAACATTGTCGGGCTCGAACGGGGGCGGTGAAGTCAGCTGCTCGATTTTCTTCACCGCTGCGTCGTTATTCTCTTCGTTCAGCAAGACAATCTGCTCGTCGGTCACGATGAAATAGAGAGGAGGAATTTCCCGTTTCTTTGCGGCCTTCGATTTCAGGTCGACGAATTCAATTTTGAAGACCGCGCCCCAGGCAGTTTTAGCTACCCGCGTCGTGACCCCGCGAGCGGAGAAGGGGCTGTCGTCCGCGAGATGCTCTCCCCATTCCGTCCCGCGGAACTGAGCTAAAATCGGCTTATCGTTCGACGCGCTGAGAAATGGGTTCGCGCCGTGGGCCGCGGCGGCAAACAAGACGGAGATTACGGCTGTGGTGATCGGGTGCATCCGACGCAGGTTAGCAATCCCGGGCCTGGCAAGGCACGCCCGAAATGAGACACCTCATCTGGGTGCGCGGCGTCCGCCGCGGCGGACGCCCCACAATTAGGAAGAAAAATAAAACCGCGGATTACGCGGATTACGCGGATGCCTGGGAGGGGGAATTAAGAAAAAATCCGTGTCATCCGCGCGATCCGCGGTTAACCGAAGCTGCTTTTGCTCTTATTTGCTGAGCAGGTCGATCGCAATTTCCGCCGCCTCGGCCACCAGCTTGTCGCGCTCTTCAGATGAAACGGCGGGAACGATTGTGTAGATGGACAGAAACACCGGCCCACCCGAAGGCGGCCTCAAAATGGCGATGTCATTGGTAGCGCCGTTGCTGCTGCGGCCGGTCTTATCGCCGACCTTCCAATCCTTCGGCACGCTCGCTCGGATCAGCGTTGCTCCGGTCTGGTTCGCCTGCATCCAACCTTCCAGGCGTGTCCGCGAAGCTTGAGTGAGGAAATCCGAGGTCAGCAATCGTTCCAGGTCGCGGCCCATCGCGGCGGGCGTAGTTGTATCGCGGTCGTCGCCATCCTTCCCGGTGTTCAGCTCCGGCTCCATGCGATCGAGCCGCGTGGAATTATCGCGCAGGGCCCGGGCAAGTTCCGTTACGCCTTTGGGATCGCCGATCGCGTCGAGCAGGAGGTTGGCAGCGGTGTTATCGCTCTGCGTAATCGCGGCCGCGCAGAGCGCGTCCAAAGTCATCCCGCCTTCCTTCACATGCTGACGCGTGACCGGCGCATGCTCGAGCAGCTGCTTTTCGTCGTAGCGCACAAACCGATCGAGCTTCTCCTTGTTCTCATCCACCCGTTTCAGGATGGCTGCCGCCGCCAGCACCTTAAACGTGCTGCACATTAGGAAGCGTTGGTCCGCGTGATATTCGATCCGTTTGTTCCGCGAAACATCAAATGCAGCGATGCCAATCCGCGCTGAAGCGTGTTTTTCCAGCGCAGCAAATTTCTCGGAGGCGTCCTTCTCATTTTCAGCCTTGGCCAAGAAAAGCGGCGTCACCAGCAGTCCGGCAACCAGAGCGGTGAAGTATTTCATCGCTGCATCTTTGCAAGACATCGTTCGCCTGCAAGGAGGACACATTCCGTGTTAACCTTTTTCGATGGCGTTGGCTCAACCAAACCAGACTGGCACGGGACGAACAGCGGCGATTGCGCTGGACGTCCTGCGCCACGCGCTGCCGCTGCTCCCTCTTTATTTTTGGCGCGGGAGCATCACGAATTACCTGCTCCTGACCGCATTCGATCTGTCGCTCGGTTTGATGCTGATCGTGGCCACGACCCGGGACCGGAGCGATCCAACCACGGTCGACCCACGAGCTACCTTGCTGGCTTCGCGCCTAACCGCGGTTATTGGGTTGGCCATTTTTCTCGGAATCGTTGCCGCCATCATCAGCGTGCCAATCGGAATGCCGGCGTTGATCTTCGGTTTGGCGACGGCTGGAGACCTGCCTGCACTTCTCTCGCGTCCGAGCTTTTGGATAACGGCTGGCGCCATGGCGCTGGCGACCGGCGTGCGTGCCCAGCAAAGTTTTGAAGCCGTAACGATACCAGGCGAGCTTGGAACATCTCCCCATGCCACGCCGGTCATTGGTGACATCGAGGCCGATCGCCGTCGCTCAAAAGCCGCCAACGCCGCCCAGGTGACCATCATCGCCACCTACGTCGCGCTCTCTTATTTCCTGAGCAATTTCGGCCAGCGCGGCTTCTTCATCCTTCCGATCCTCTTTGCCGCCCTCCTTGTTTTCTTCGATGCGCGCCCAGACCTCGCCCAACGCATTTTTCCGAGACTGTGGAGTGAAAGAAATAAGTCAGCGCAGAGAAACGCGGTCTGCCGCGGTCACGCTTCGAATAAGAAGCGACGGGCATGAGCAGATCCGCGAAAATTCTCCTGGCCGGTGCCGCGATGGTGTTGCTTCTCGGCGCCGGCGGGATCGCGTTCGGGCTCTACTGGTCCTTGCTCAATCGTAGCCAGGACCGCGCCTTGCAAAAGGCGAGCGACGCCCTCGCCCAACGCGATTTCGGAACAGCGTTCGCGCTTTTCGACAAAGCTTTCGCGCTGCACTTGACCGCGGCGAAGGCGGCATGGGTGTACTCGGCGCGCGGTTATGCTGAAACGGAGACGGGCAAGTACGCGGATGCCATCCGCGATTATTCAGAAGCTCTTCGGCTTAATTCTGAAAACGGGGAAACGTATGGGAGCCGCGGTTACGCCTATCACCTCAAGGGCGAGCTGGACAAAGCTCTGGCCGATTATGCGGAGTGCCTGCGTTACGATGAGAACGCGGCCTGGGTTTATTTCAATCGCGGCCTGATTTACAGCCAGCGCAAAGAGTGGGCGAAAGCAGCGGAGGACTTCAACGAATGCGTTCGGTGCGAGCCGAAGAACAGCTATGCCTATTTTCGCCGCGGCGCCGCGCTTCTCGAGCTCCACGACCTGGATGGCGCCCTGGCCAGCTTTGATTCCGCTATTTCGATTAATTCGGACCTGGCGGAGGCCTATTCGGCCCGGGCGCGCATTCACCAGTTGAAAGGGGATACGGCTCGCGCCGACGCGGACGCTCTTCACGCGATGCAACTCGCTCCCAGAGTTCCTGCTATCAACTCGACTCCGCGGCGACGTAATCCCAACCCGCTGGTCTCCGAGCTCCGTTCCGCCGCGCAGGTTGCGCAAATCAGCCGTCGTTATGACGAAGCGATCGATCTCTGTAACAAAGCGCTCGAGGCGAACCCGAATAATTTCCAGACCTCAATCATTCTCGATATCCGCGGCAGCTCGTATGCCGGCAAGGGGGACTGGGATCGCGCCCTCCGTGATTACGAAGAGGCGGTTCGACTCGAGCCAACCAACGCCGACGCTTTGACCAATCGCGGCAACGCCTACGCGCACAAGAACGAGCTCGCGAAATCGACCAGCGATTACAACGAAGCGATTCGGCTGAATCCGAAGTTGTTCCAAGCGTTCGTTAACCGCGCTTTGAATTATCTCGCCGCCAACGATCTGGAGCGCGCCCTGGCGGATCTCAACGAGGCGATCCGTTTGAACCCCAAGTTCGCGCCGGCCTACACGCGGCGCGTGAGAGTCTTGTTGCGTCTGAAACGGAGTGACGAGGCGTTGAAGGACGCCGACACAGCGGTTTCACTCAGTCCCGAGACCGCCGAACCCTATTATTCGCGGGCGCGGCTCCGGGCGGATCGGCGCGAATATTTGCAGGCCCGGGACGATTACCAGCATGCCCTTGAACACTTTGGCAACGGCGAGTCGACGCTCCTGAACGCCGCGGCCTGGTTCTTCGCCACCTGTCCTGACAAGGCATGTCGCGATGGGAAAAGGGCCGTCGATCTGGCGACGAAAGCCTGCGAGATGCGGGAATGGAAAGATCCGGAAATTCTCGATACGCTCGCCGCCGCCTTCGCTGAGGTCGGAGATTTTGACCAGGCCATCAAGCGGCAGTCTGAAGCACTCAAACTACACGAGAAATCGGACGACATCGGTGCGGGGATGCAAAAGCGCATGGCGCTCTTTGAAAAGCACCAGCCGTATCACCAGGAGAATCCTTAAAGGCTGTTCATTCGCTGAACGCAGTATCGATCAGGCGTTGCACGACGGCGTGCGCCATCGAAGCCGAGCGGTGGAGCGCTTTTGGTTGTAGAGGCGGCTGTCACCAGCCGCATCTGCTATGACTGCGGGTGGTGACACCCGCCATTACAACTTCTTTTTGCCGCGGGGATTCGACACGCCTCGCCCTGCCGGGTTCCAATCAGCGGGTTTGGGTTGCTCGCTCGACCATTTCATTCCTGCTCACAGCGGTCATCGCGTGGCTGAGCTACTGGCCCGGCGCTTGCCGGTAGGGCTGATGTTTTTGATAAAGATCGAGACGATGTTGGCCATCTTTTCGCTGTTCCGAGGTCAGCGTCTTGAGAGCGAGATATCGTTTCTGCCACTTTACGGCTTCATCGAACTGGCCAACCTCCGCGCAGACCGCCGCCTTTGTGTCCCAGATGCGTCCCTCGTTAGGCAGCAACTCCATCGCTTCCTTGATCGCTTCCTCCGCTTTCCTGCCGTCCCGAATATTGTCGTCGTCGGCGGTCGAGAGAAGCCAGGCCAGGTTGTTATAAAACCAGGCGAAACGGCTGCCCATTTTTTCCGCTTCGTCTAATTCCCGGCGAGCCCCCGCGTAATCGCCAACCCGTGAGAGAAAGTAGGCATTATTCAATCGGCAAACCGGATCGGCCGGCGCCAGCTCCACCGCTTTGCGAGAATCCTCCAATGCTTCGCGATGACGTTTCAGGCTGCCGAACACCCCGGCTCTGGCCTGGAATGCGTTAGCGTTGGAAGGCTCTAATTCGATCCAGCGGTTCGCGCTTACGAGCGCGCCTTCCCGATCCCCCTTTTTGTTTTTGGAAAACGTCATGAGCATAAGAGCAGGCGCCGTCAGCTTGCTATCGAGCTCCATCGCTTTTTGCGCGTCGGCAATCGCGGCATCGTATTGTCCGTCACCCTCATAGGCGATCGCGCGCCGCAAATAGGCGTCCGGCCGGTCCGGCTTCGTGCTCGCCAATTGTTTGAAGTCCGCGCTCGCTTTCTCATTCTGCCCCAGTTGCTTGTAGGTGTCCGCGCGGTCCAACCGGGCCTCGAACGATGTCGGATCGATCTTCAGCGCCGCGTCGAAATCAGCCAGCGCGTCGGCAAATTGAGAACGCTGGTAGCGAGCACTCCCGCGCCCGATCAACGCGCGGACATCCCGCGGATTCAGCCGGATTGCGATCGACAGGTCAGTGATAGCGCCATCGAGTTGCTTTTTCTCCAGCAAAGCGCCTCCGCGAATGCGATGGGCTTCTGAAAAATTCGGCTGAAGCTCGATGGCTCGCGATGATTCCGCGATCGCTTCGTCAAATTTCTTGAGATAAAGCAGGCAGTAGGCTTTCTCAGCGTAAACGTCCCCCGCCTTATCGTTTATCTTCCGGGCTTCTTCGACGTCCGACAGGGCCGCTTCAAACTTGCCGTCGCCATCCAAGGCATAAGCTCGCGCCAGAAACGAATAGTAGCTTTTCGGGTCGAGTTTCACGAGCTGGTCCGCGTCTTCCAAGGCGCGTTTGTGGTCTTTCCAGAAGGACCAAATGCGGCTCCGCATCCCGTAGGGTCGCGCCAGTTGCGGATCGAACCCGATGGACGTCGACAGATCAACAATGGCCTTGCGATATTGGCCCTCGAGGAAATAAAGCCGTCCCCGCGTGGTGTAGGCATCCGCGTAATCTTCGGCCAGGCTGATGGCCTTTTCGACGTCGGCGAGTGCTTCCTTGGATCGGTTTTCGTCGGTGAGAATGCGGGCGCGACGGTTCAAAGCGCGCGCGAACTTTGGATTCAACTCGATTGCTTTTGTCAGGTCCGCGATCGCTTCCGCGTTCGGGCGTTTGGTATATTTAACCCAGCCGCGTACTTCGTAAGCCACTGGATTCTTCGGCTCCAGCTCGATCGCCTTGTTCGCGTCGGCCACCGCTTTGTCGGTGTCGCCCAGCACGTCGTAGGCAGTGCTACGGTCGAGGTAGCGCCCCGCCTTCTTCGGCTCGCGCTCAATCGCTTCGCTGTAAGCTTTCACTGCTTCCTCCCAATTCCTCGCGTCCATCGCCGCGTCGCCGCGCTCCCCGGGATCTGACGGCGTGGGGGATGGCGTCGGCGTCGGGTCCGCGGCTAATAACATCGTCGCGCTCGAAACCAAACACGCGATCGCGAACCAGGCCGCGCGGCCTGGTGCGCATGTCTTGGGTGGAAGCAATTCAGTCACAATGAGGGAACGGATTCGAATCGTCAGTCGGTTGCCCGGCGTTCATTGATCGAGTCCATGATTTCGGCAATCACTTCGCTACGCGGCGACCTTGCTAAATCCCGGCTGATGTTACTTCGCCTGGATAAGCAGCGTCGGCCGTCCCGAAAGTGTTTCGTACCACGCCTTTGCGCGATGGTCGCTTCTTTCCCACGCGAGCTTGTCCGGGTCTTTTATCCATTGCTTTCCGCCAGAATTTCCCTGGAGAAAGATCGACATTTCTTTGTCGGAGAGCTTGCCCCCATCCACGCGCGAATACGCTTCGGCGATGCTGTGACCTTTTAGAAATTGGACGAGAGCATGATACTCACCGCTTGGGTTCTTGTATATGTGTGTCGTCACGCCGGCTTTGTCCGGCTTGCCCGCGTCTATCGGTTTTTCCGAAAAGCGCGCCGACTTGCTCCTCGGTCTGCCCGATGCGCGCGAAAGCGTCGTTGCTCAAACCAAGGACGATCGCGGCGATTAGGATCAGGATTGGTTTCATAGTTGGTCGTCTCGAATCACTCGAACTTTAGTGTTTGTACGGTAACGCAACCAAGCCCAATCGTAAGACCTCAAGCCTGACTGGAGGTCGAGAATCGCACAGGAGTGTCCCCCCGCTCAAGTCGCGCGCCGCTCTTTGATCGACGCCAGGATGTCTGCGATCACTTCGCCGCGCGGCCTGGCGCCGAGGTTGCCTTTCCCGCTGACGCGGACGCTGACTTGATAGGAGCGGAGCTCGCCGTGAGCGGGCGTAATCGACGAACGGCGTCTCATCGCCGATCGGGAGGATGCGGACCTGCTCGGTGCGAGCCAGAGCGGGAATGGCCGGCGTAGCTCGTTTGAAGATCGACAACAGAAACTTCGATCTTCGCTTCCCGTAGATATTCTTGATCGGAGTTTCCGGGAAGATGTAAGAAGGAAGCGAGTTCCGCCGAAAACAAACCCTCAGCTCTTGAAGCGATGCCTATAGCCTTTCTCTTTTCTGCCCGTCCCACGGCCGCGTCCGTCCTTGTCCTGCTTCTAGCCGGCTGCGTGGCCAACCAGCCGTATCGCCTCGGAGGCATTGCGGACGATATCTACGCCGGCCAGAAACCTCACTTCGAAGAGACTATGGTTTCGTCCGACCGCTCCGTTCGGCTCTCGTTCGTCGAATTTGATGAGAAAGGCGACTTCTGGGATCGGCGCCAACTCGGGAAAACGAGCCGGTATATCCGGGATGCGAAGAAGCCGGTTCTTCTGGTCCTTTTCATTCACGGCTGGCACCACAACGCGGCGGACCGCAAGCCGGGTGGGAAGAATCCGGGGGATGTGGAGACTTTTCAACGTCTTCTCGCGGAGCTGGCCATGTCCGACAGCACCCGCCATTTGCAAGTGCACGGCGTTTACATCGGCTGGCGGGGTAGATTGGTGCAGGGTCCGCTCGATTACCTGACATTTCTAGATCGGAAAGGCGCCGCGACTCGAGTTGCGGGCACGCCTGTGACCGAGACAATCTTTCAGCTGATCCGACAGGCGCGAAAATATCATCAAGGTTCGAAATGCGTCGTTATCGGTCACTCCTTCGGCGCGCTGGTGCTCGAGAAAGCCATGGCTCAGGCGATGACCGGCAGTCTGCTTGCCCAGGATGTCCAGAGCCGCGGGCAGCCTGTGAGTGCGCCCGCCGACCTGATTCTGCTGGTGAATTCAGCAGCCGAATCCATTTATGCGAAGGAGATGAAGGACATGTTCGCGCGCATGCCGCATCGGGGAACCGTCACTGCCGATCGTCCGCTCCTCATTTCGATGACATCCAAATCCGATACAGCCACGAAAACCTACTTCCCTCTGGGGACCTTCCTCCCGAATCTATTCGCGCATCGGCGTTATCAATGGGACGACAAATATGACAACGCGAGCCATCAGGTGGATCAGAACGAGTACCTGACGCAAACTCCCGGTCACAATCTTCATTTGTGGTCGCACGACACCGTTCCCTCTGATCCTCCCGACAGCGCTTCGTCCGTGGCGCTGCTTACCCGGCAGGAAAATGCGACAGAACCGCCCTCGGAGAGCAATCCTGCCTTCGAGGAGAATTTGCGGCACCCGCGAGGACTGGTTTTTGCCACCTCCGACCGAGATAATCCGGATCATTTCAAATGGTGGCGTCTGACAAAGGTGGGGGGAAATCCGACCACGCCATACTGGGTGATTCATGTGCCTGATGAAATCATCCATGGTCACGCGCCTATCTTTACCCCGGAAGGCCGCGCCATGATGGCCGCGCTCTTCCGCATCACGAATCCGAAAACTGAACCCGGTGCGCGCACCATGACGGTGTCCGATTAGCGGACGCACATTCTTGCGGGTGCCTGTCAATGGCCCCCGAGCTAACGGCTTCGCTTCCCGATCGATTTCAATAGATCGGCGATGACTTCATCGCGCGGCCTGGCGCCGAGGTTTCCTTTGCCGTGGACGCGAACGCTGGTCGCGTTGGCTTCCAGATCGCGGTTACCGATGACGAGCATGGTGTGGACTTTCATCTGCTCGGCCTCCGCTGAGCCGGAGCGTTGATCTTGTTGTGGGCATATCGCGCTAGATACAGAATCATATCGCGTTTTTCGCTTAAGCTAGTCATGCTGCGCAAGTGCAAGAGGCGGAGCCCCTAGTTTCAGCGTCGACAAATGCCGGTGGCCGCAGTTTGTCCGCTCTTCGTCGGCGCGGCTATTTTCTTCTCGCCGCGGTTTTGGCGATTACGGCATCTGTTGTTGCTTTCCAGCAGCAGCCACGGCCGGATCCACTGAGTGCGCCGCTGCCCTTCACCTGGGCATGGTGGAGACACCCGATCGAAACCAATGCGATCCGGCGACTGACCTTTATCAGTTCGAATATTCAGGACATCACTTTGGTTCCGGACACCAAGACGCTCTGGATCGTAGGATCACGCGGCTTGCTGGCCTCGAGTAAGGATGGCGGACTTACCTGGGAAAAACGCGAGATTAACGCCATCATGCCTCCGTCTACTGGTGTGACTAACAACGAACCGTTACTTCAGAAGGACAGCACACCCTCGCCAAGTATAGCGCCCGGTCCAATTCATCCGGACTCGTCCGGAGATCTCATCCGACAGGGTCCTGCAGGGAATCTTCCCCCAAGTCCGTCTCCCACTGTAACGCCGGGTCCGCAGTTAGATTCCACGAACGTTATTGTCTTTCCGGATCTGACGGCAATCTCATTCTACGATAAGGAGCATGGTGCCGCAGTAGGGAGAGAGGGAGCGATCGCGCGGACGACAGATGGTGGGCGAACGTGGCAATTTGAACCGTCTCGTATTTACCTAGACTTTCTCGCGGTCTCCTTTGATTCACATAGACGTCTGGTTGCTCTCGCAAAAAACGGCGACTTCTATAAGAGCGAGCGAAGTGGAGATTTGACCATGATGTATAAGTCGGCCGCTCCTCGTCCCTCCGTGCAGAGTGCCTTTCTTTTCACCACTATGGAGGCATGGGCATGGGGTTCCAACTCCGTGCTCTACCGGGTGAACGAGAGCAGCCCGAAATGGGGGGACTGGGAGGCGAAAAAAACAGTGCCGCCCTTTTTTATTCCAATCGAAGGCCTGGGGCACATCGCCTGGATTGGCCCGTCGACAAAGCCGGTGAAAATGCGAATGCTCGATCGACGTCCGGCCGATGCTCCAACACTTCCGGACGAAAGGATCAAGAGTATCCTGTTCACGGGTAATGACCATGACGCCTGGGCAGTTGGGGACGAGGGAATCATTTACGCAACGAATGATGCGGGCAAGTCATGGCGACCGCTGGCGTTAACACCTTCTCTTGAACTCAAGAAGCAATGGCAACAGGCAGGAAACCATAGTCGTTTTCCCGCGCCTTGGTATTATGTCGCCTGCCTGGTCTGCCTTGGGCTTTGTGTTCCGGTTCTGCGTCGATCCCCGGAAATTAAGGAGCAGAGCTCGGTTGCCGACACTCTCGCTTCGGATCGACCGATTGAGCCAGGCGAGCCGGCCCCGCTGCAATTCAACGCCGTCGCCCTGGGCCTCTCGCGCTTCCTGCGGAATGCGAACACCACGCCACCGCTGAGCATCGCCATAACCGGTGAGTGGGGAACTGGCAAGAGCTCCCTCATGAATCTGCTCCGTGGCGATCTGCGAGCGCGCGGGTTCCGGCCGGTCTGGTTCAATCCCTGGCACCATCAAAAGGAGGAACACCTCCTGGCTGCTTTGCTGGAAAATATCCAGGCGCAGGCGATCCCCGCGCTCTTTAGCATCCAAGGTTTTTGTTATCGGGCTTCGCTGATTTGGTTTCGGGCCCGCCGTTATTGGCGCATCTCGCTCTTTCTCGGGGTCCTTCTCGCGGGATTCGCCGGATACTTCGCGGCCGAGCCGAGTCGGATGGAACGAGTGGCGCGGGAACTTCGTGGGTTCACTACCAGCATCGGTGATTTCATCGGCGACCGTCTCAAAAAATCGGAGCCGTCGAAGAGCGTCAAATCTTCGGCCGGGCCCGATACAAATTCCCCGGTCGCGAAAGCAGCTGAGAAACCGGCGACCTTCACTACCGCCGCGTTGCAGATGCTCGGAGACGTTTTGATGCCGGACGCCAGCCGAACCAACCCGGAAGACCAGAGTCACGGGCCCGCGGCGCTCGTCTTTGTTACAAGTCTGATCGGGGCCGTTGTCGCGCTGGTCAAATCGCTGCGTTCATTTGGAGTGAATCCCTCCAGTCTTCTCGCCACCAGTTCGCACAGACCGCGGCTCCGCGATTTGAAGGCGGAGACAAGTTTTCGCTACAAGTTCGCCCGACAATTCGCGGACGTCACCCGGGCGCTCCGCGCTTTCCATCGTCGCACCATGCTTATTTTGATCGACGACCTCGATCGTTGCCATCCCGACAGCGTGGTCGAGATGCTCGAAGCGGTGAATTTTCTCATTACCTGCGGCGATTGTTTCATCGTCATCGGAATGGCTCGCGAGCGCGTGGAACAATGTGTTGGCCTGGCATTCAAGGACATGGCCGAAGAAGTCTTTGGCCAAGGCACTGGCACAACGGACCAGCAAGAGGAGGAACGAAAGCGACGCCGCGCCGAGTACGCCCAGCAGTATTTGGAAAAACTAATCAACATCGAAGTTCCCGTCCCCGAAGCGACCTCCGAGCAGTCACGTGAATTGCTCGCCCGCGATGAAGAGGCCGGCGTCCGCCAGCGCGCCCGCAAACTGCGCTATACCGAGGTGCGGCGGGCCGCTCTTCTTGGCATGACGGCTTTGTTTTTGATCGGCGCTGCCTTTTTCGCCGGCAAAATCCTTTTTCCAAACCGGGGTATTACGGCCGCGATTACAACCTCTTTCTCTTCTGGCGAGGGCGAGAATGTTACGCCGTCGCAAGCCCCGGCCGATGTCCGCACAGTGCCGGCCTCCACTTCGGCGGCGGCTACTTTGGATTCCGCGATGCCGGACATAACCAGCAGCCGGGTGCTCTGGCCACTCATCGCGCTCTTGCTCGCCGCCGGTGTCTGGAGCGAGCTTCTGGTTCCGGCAAACGTTGTTTATGATTCAGCCGAGTTCACCAAGGCGCTGCGGCTCTGGCAGCCGATTATTTCGAGGAAACGCAATACGCCGCGCTCCCTCAAGCGCTTCCTGAATCGAGTCCGCTACCTTGCGATGAAGCAGCGTGGAGCCGAGCCTGTCCGCACGAGATGGCAAGCCTTCCTAGCGAAATACTTCCCGCGCCTCGCAACGCCGGAGGAAACTCCGACTGTTGTCGATAACCACATAGACGAAGGGATTCTGGTTGGCCTTTGCGCCTGCAAATATTTGTATCCGGATCAGGACATCAAAGCGGCGAGGCAATCGGTTAAGAACGTATTGATGGGCGAACTAGGAGACCTCTCCGACGCTGAAGAGAGCCTCCTTAACTATTTGAAGGGCGAATTCGCCGCGCCTGCTCAATTGGGAAGCGCCGAATTCGAGAAGCTGCACGCCGGTCTGCACGTTTATTGACGTCGGAACCGGTTAATCCCATCCACTCCTTTGCTAAGCTCGGCGCTCTCTGATTGACTGAAGAATATCGGCAATGACTTCCGCCCTTGGCTGGGCTCCGAGGTTTCCTTTGCCGTGAATACGGATGCTGACAGCGCCGGCTTCCAGGTCGCGGTTGCCGATGACGAGCATGGTGTGGACTTTCATTTGTTCGGCGCTTGCGATCTTGGCTTTGATGTGGTCGCTGCTGGCATCGAGCTCCGCGCGGACTTGATGGGACCGGAGCTCGTCGTGAATCGAGCGGGCGTAGTCGACGAGCGGTGCCTCATCGCCAATCGGGAGGATGCGGACTTGCTCGGGGGAAAGCCAGAGCGGAAAGTTGCCGGCGTAATGTTCGATGAGGAAGCCGATGAAACGTTCGTGGGTGCCGAGCGGGGCGCGATGGATGCAGAGCGGCATCGCGTCGGTGTTCTCGCGTGTTTTGTAGGTGAGATTGAAACGTTTTGGCTGGGCGAAATCGACCTGGTTGGTCGCGATGGTGAATTCGCGGCCGATTGCGCTCCAGACCTGGACATCGATCTTCGGTCCGTAAAAGGCGGCCTCGTTGGGCACTTCGACGTAGTTAATCCCGGACCGCTGGAGGACGCCGCGCACCATCTCCTCGGTTTGCAGCCAAAGCTCCGGTTCGTCGACGAATTTCTGGCCCAGCTTGGCCGGGTCGTGGGTCGAGAAACGCATGACGTATTTCTCGATGCCGAAGAGCTTGAAATACTTCAGATACATCTGGTTCACGGCATTGAACTCCGCCTCGAACTGCTCGGGTGTGCAATAGATGTGGGCGTCGTTCATCTGGAGCGAGCGGACTCGCATGAGTCCGAACAGTTCGCCGCTCTGCTCGTAGCGATGACAGGTGCCGTACTCCGCGAACCGCAGCGGCAGGTCGCGGTAACTTTTCGGCAGCGCCGCAAACATCTTGTGATGATGCGGGCAGTTCATCGCTTTCAGGTAATACCGGTCCACGCGCGGTGTCACTGTCTCGGGTAGGGTGGGCGTCTCGCCCGCCGACTCGGGCATCTTGCCTGAGTGAACTTCATCATCGGGCGTCCAGATCCACGGATATCCTTTCTCCGGATCCAACAATCCCGCGCGTTCCGGATTCGCCACGATGTAATGAAATTTCTCCTCCAGATCTCGGTCGCCGCGCACGTAACGGTCGAAACGTTCCTGTTGCCAAACCTCGCCCGTGGTGCCTTCGATTCGATTGATTTCTTTAGCCGTGAAAGATTTGATCGAATGCATCAGTTCGCCTAACGACCAGAAGACATTTTGGCCAGCCGCATCCTGTTCCTTGATCCAAGGCTGCAAGAGAAGATGGACGTGATCGGGCATGACCGCGGCGGCGATGAGAGTGTAACGTTTGTCGTGAAAGTGACGGAGGGCGTCGAGGACGGCGGTGCGCGAGGGCGGGGAGAGGGGACGATGATCACGCGTAGTAAAAGTGATCGCGTAGATCGCCCAGGGTTGTTCGAAATGGGGGAGGCGACGGCGACGCGTGTAGGAAGCGGCGGAGGAAGTGCGTTCGGGCAAGATGCCCGAACCGGCGGGCGAGACGCCCACCCTACCCGAGACATCATGCAGCTCCATCGGAGGAAACATCGATTCTTTGTAATAGGGAAGGTGGCCACTCTTAATGTACAAGCTTTCGCGCGCCAGATTCGTTGAGCGAACGCGCTGATAACCAGCGGCAAACTCGGTTTCCTTTCCGAGCTTCTCCAGTTCCTCGATAATGGCGGCACCACGCGGAAGCCAGAGGGGGAGGCCGGGGCCGACATCGTCGTCGAAGGTGAAAAGCTCGAGTTCCTTGCCGAGCTTGCGATGGTCGCGCTTCTTCGCTTCCTCGAGCATGGCGAAGTATTCGTCGAGCTGGGTCTTGTTCTTGAAAGCGGTGCCGTAGATGCGCTGGAGCTGCGGGTTCTTTTCGTCGCCTTTGTAATAGGCGCTGGCGACGTTGGTGAGCTTGAACGCGCCGATGTTGCCCGTGCGCATGACGTGCGGGCCGGCGCAGAGATCGGTGAACTCGCCGTTACGATACAGCGAGATTTCTTCGCCCTCGGGAATGTTCTGGATGATATCGAGCTTGAACTTGCTCGGAGAAGATCTCTCGGTGAGCGCGCCGAGGAGGCCGCGTTGGGCCATGGAGAGGGCTTCGTCGCGCGAGACGGCGACCCGCTCAAAGGTGTGGTTCGCCTTCACCTCTTTCTTCATCTCCGCCTCGATCTTCTCGAAATCCTCGGGCGAAATGCGGTGGTCCAATTCGAGGTCGTAATAAAAACCGTTCTCGACCGGCGGCCCCGCGGCGAACTGCGCTTCCGGCCAGATCTTGAGAATGGCAGTCGCCAGGACGTGGGCAGCAGAATGCCGCAGTCGCTCGATGTCCGTCATCTGCGCTCGTTGCTCTAAAGTTTTCCGCTCGCTTTCCTCAGGCATAAATCGGATGAACTGTATGTGGCCCCGGGGGACGAGCCAGATTTTTCGGTATCAAAATCTCACGCGGGTAGCAATTGGAGGAGCGTATTCGTTGCGCTCCTGTTCCTGGGATTAGCGCCCGGGCTCCCGGCCGTGACAAAACAGGAACTAGACCGGTTTCTGATGACGGCGGCAGAAAAAGGCGATGCGAAAGCCGCGGAAAAACTGTTGAAACAGGGGGCCGATCCGAATGCCAGAGTTCCCGGAACGTGGTTGAACTACACGCCGCTTCTGGCAGCGGTGAGCGAAGGGCGGTTCGAAGTGGCAAAGCTGCTTCTCGAGCATGGCGCCGATCCTTCTTTGGAAACCGAAAACCACGATCCCGTCCTGGTCTTTGCTGCTCATGCAAAATACGAGAAGATTCTCCGGCTCCTGCTCGCGCATGGCCTGTCGATCGATTCGAGGAGCAGTCAAAAAATGACTGCTCTTGAGCGCCTGATGTGGAGCAGCGGCACGCCGCCGGCCGATATCGAAATGCTTCTCAGGCTCGGTGCGGATCCGAATCAGGAGACCAGCGACGGAGGCCGCTTGTTACACCGCGCGGTGCCAATCCGAAACATCAACGCGATTCAGGTCTTGCTTCGCGCAGGCGCGGACGTAAACGGCCGGGACGCAGATGGCAAAACCGCCCTGATCGTCGCGGGCTATCACAACTACGAGGGGCTGCCCATCGTGAAAGTTTTGGTCGAAGCCGGCGCCGACCTCGACGCCCAGGATTCGAACGGCAGCACGGCCTTGCTCCTGGCCATCGGTCAAACCGAAAAGATCGATGCTTACCTGATCGAGCACGGCGCTGATGTGAACCTTGCTACGCATGAGGGATTCACTCCGCTGATGCGAGCGGCAGAAAAAGGTGCCTTCGAGATCGCGCGCGCGTTGATTGACCGCGGCGCCGACGGTAAGGCCCGGATGAAGGATGGCATGACCGCGGTGCATTTCGCGGCCGGTCACAAGGGAGATGACTGGACCGAGCCTAAGCAAACGACAGATCGCCGAAATCAACTCGAGCTCATCTCAATTCTTGAGGGAAAGGGAGCGGATTTGAAGGGTTTGACCAAAGAGGGGCGATCGGCGCTTTTTTTTGCGGCTGAATTAGGCTACGCCGCAATGGTCAGGCTGCTGATCGATAGAGGCCTCGATCCGCGCAGCAAAGATAATAAGGGCGATACGCCGCTGCACTGGGTGCTCCACGCACCGGACGAGAGGATCGAAAAAATAAAGCTGCTCGTCGCTGCTGGCGTAAACACTCCGAACAATGACGGTGACACGCCGTTGCTGTTGGCGGCGAAAGCGATGGATCGACCGGCCTGCGCGATCCTGTTGCAGAACGGCGCCACCGTTGACGTCGTGAATGGGAAAGGGGAAACGCCGTTGTTCCTGGTCGCGTCGAGTTTCAATCGGCAGGACATTACTTCTGCGGCCTACGCCGAAATCATTCAGGACCTGGCCGTGAAGACCCTGGAGATCGACCGCCGCGATGCGAAGGGAATGAGTCTGGCGATGTGGGCGGCGGCGTCGAACATCCCGGAGGCGCTGGACGCCATCCTGAAACGGGGCGCTGATATTCGCGCTCGCTCCGCCGATGGCCGCACGTGTCTCATGTGGGCCGCTTCGGCGAACGCGAGCAGAACGGTCGACCTGCTTCTCGGTCGTGGCGCCGACATTTCGGAAAAAGATAACAACGGCCGAACGGCGGCCGATTGGGCGCGAGCCATTGGTTACGGACCGGTGGCGGATAAACTGGAGAAACGTTCGGCCGTGAAATGAGAAAGCTGATCATCTTTGCGGCGCTTCTGGCAACTGGTTTGAAAAACGGCACGGCCGGACCGCAAAGTAGGCAGCAGCTGACGCAGGCCATTATCGACAATGACATCGAGCAGGTTCGAACCCTGGCCGGCAACGGTGCCGATCTGAAGACGCCGATTTTTGGCGCGACTCCGTTGCACCTTGCCGCCGAGTATGGACGCCGCGAGATAGCGCAGATTTTTCTGGAGAAGGGCGCGGAAGTCGACGCCATCGACAATTTGCAACGCACTCCGCTGCTCTGGGCCGCCGAGAACCAGCATGCCGACGTCGCCGAGTTGTTGGTGGCCCGCGGAGCCGATGTGAACCGCGAGGATCCGTCGCGATTTGGCGGACCGACGAACGATGCGCCTTATCCCACGCCGCTCGATTTTGCGATCCGCAACGGCGATTTGAAGCTTTGCCAGATCTTCGCGAACGCTGGCGGAAAGAATCGGAGGAACGACTTCAACAGGCTTAAGCGGGCGATCCGCTCCGGACATCCCGAAGTTTTGTCCTGGCTGATCGATAACGGAATGGATCCCACGGCGCACAGCGAGGATTTCGACAGCGCTTTTACCTCCGCCGGCGTGACCGCCAATGTCGATATGATCAAAGTTCTGATTACGAGGAGCCGCAATGCACCGGTCTTGAAGGTCCTGCTCAACGAAGCGTTGCAACATGCCGCTGAGGAGGGCCGCCTAAGCGTGGTTCGCTTTCTCCTCGATAACACGAAGGTCGACTTAAATCGCGAGGTGAAGAGCAGCTATGGCGGTATCTCACGGGGGGACGATACGCACAACGAATCGCCTCGTTATACGGCGCTTAGCCGTGCGGTCGAAAATGGCCGGGACGAAATCGTTCGGGCGTTGCTCGACAAAGGCGCCAGGGTCGCGGGCCGGACCCGGTCCGGGGCACCCGTGTTGAGCTTCGTTATCTCGCAAGATCGAAAGGACCTCTTTGAGTTGCTAATGAGATCCAAGCCGCCCCTGGACGCCGTCGATATCGATGGCCGGACGGCGCTAATGACCGCCGCGCTGAACGACAACGTCGAGATCGCAGAAATGCTGGTCCAGCACGGGGCAGCCGTCGATAAGCCGGATCGATACGGGGCCACCGCGCTGATGCTTGCCTCCTCGGAAGGCAAGAAAGCTGCGTCCGAGTTTTTGATTGGCGTGGGGGCGAAGATCGACGTTCACGATCAGGAGGGGAAGAGCGTCCTGATTAACGCGGTCAACGGCTGCCAGCCCGGGCTGTGTGCGCGTTTGATTTGCAAGGGGGCAAAGACGACTGAGGCCCAGCCGACGACGGGTATGACGGCGCTGCATTTCGCGGCGAAGAAGCCGTGTCCCACGGCGATCAGGGAGCTGCTGGCGGGCGGAGCGGCCGTGGAAGTGCGGGACAAACAGGGAAATACGCCGCTTGAGCTGGCGCGACTAAGCGGAGATCCCGAAAGCATCGAGCTGCTGGCCGGTGAGAAGGCACCGTAAGCATTATCTAATGAGCGGTGGTCAGCTCGGTGGTCTTGCGAAATAGCGTTACGATCCGGCTCTGGGCTGCGGACGCATCGGCGGGGGGCCCGGCGTAGGCGAGGCACAAATCGTTTCCAATCGCTGCCAGGGAAATCTCGGTATTCCAGGTGGTGGGTAAGTCCACGAGGGTGTCGTGCGCCTTCTCTTCGCCGGGCTTCCAATCGCTCAGGATGGTTTCCAATTTATCTTTCTCGCGGTTGTAGCGAATCCAGCCGAGCCAATAACGGTCCTCCACCCGGACAAGGTTCGAGGCGCGGGGAAAGTCGTAGATAAACGTTGGCTCGCCAATCACCACAGAGGCCGGCATCTCGAATTTCGTGCGATCGAAATGATATACGGCCAGCTTGCCTTTCTCGAGGGCGACGGACAGAGCCAGCGACCTTTCGTCCACCAGCGCGTCGGCCACATAATCGATCTCCACCTTCTCCGGCCAGGGCAGCCGTCGATGCTGTCGCACCCCATTTTTCTCGAAGGAATAGGATGGTTTCGCCCGGAGCAGGTCGTTCTCGAAGAAGACGGTCTCATCTCCGACCCGGATCGTCTTGTCGTAAACCATGGAACTTCCATTCGACAACGCTTCCGCTGTGAATTTATCTGAGCGCGCGCGAGGTCCGAGTAGTTCTCCGCCTGGAGAATAGACGATGCGAAAGACCGGCCTGTTCTTCCCCTGAATATCGTTGTCGTCAACACTTGGACGCGCATTGTTGTAGAAATAGATCGCGAAATTTCCATTCTCCACTTTCACAATTGGAAAGACGTCGCCGGCGAGGTCGCGGTGCGCGGTTAGCGACACCGGGAAGACAAACAGCAGCGTAGCCAGACAAGGAAGAAATGGCTTCATGGAGGCGCGACAATGGTAGCTGGCCAGGCGGGAGCGGCGAGAAAATTGGAGCCCAAGTGCCGGCGGTTTATCCCGCAACTGCGGGACCGGCAGAGGGGATGGGGGGGTGGGAAAGCGCCCCTCCTTGGGGATGACACAACTGCTTTACTTCACTTCCGCCAGCTTCTTCACGTCGATCCGCTTGAGCCATTCCTGGAGTTCTTTCGACTCCTGGTTTTGGGTCTCGATGGTGAGGACGTAGCGCTTGGCGACCATCAGCCAGAGCGTGCCGTGTTTGCCTTCATTTTCAAAGGTTTCAAAGCCGGGCATGTCTTCGATGGTCAGGGTCTTGGTGTAGCCCTCCGGGGTGGAAGTGCTCATGCTCCAGGCGGCCGTCGTGGACGAGACGTAATCCGGGTTCGCCGCCGAATCGAGAATGCTGATCGAGGTCGTGGGCGCGGTGTCGCCATCGCCTTTTTTGTAGTCGCGATGAACACTGGTGATCTTGTTGCCGCCGATGTCTTCGGTGGAGCCTTCGGCCTTGTCTGCCGTCCAATCGGCCGGGGCGTTTGGCAGAAGAGGGAGGAGCTTGGAAAAATCGACCACCTGGACGAGTTGCGGCTCCTCCGCGGCGCGGGCCGGCGCCACGCCCGCGAAGGCGAGGGCGACAACGGCAAAAGTAACAATTGTCTTCATCCCGGAATCGAACGAACCGCCTGTACTCGATTGACTTTAACCGGGCAGTTTGTCAAGACGCGATGCAAACTGCAGCGACGGCGCTGGGTCGCCGTATGGTGCGAAAAAGAGACGCCTCGACCGAGCGGGGCGACTAAAGCGCTGCAGTTTGGAACATCCGTTATTGTGTCCCGATTTCTCCTAATTTCGATCGTGGTGGCGGCTCTCGGGGTGCGCATGATCGGGCTCGACCAGCCGTTCATCGATCCCTGGAGCTGGCGGCAAAGCGATGTCGCCGCGATCGCCCGGAATTATTTCGAGAACGGTTTCCATTTCACGCGTCCCCAAATCGATTGGGCGGGCAACGAGCGCGGATACGTGGGGACCGAGTTTCCGATTCTGCCATTCCTGGCGGCGTTCTCTTACCGGAGCGCGGGTGTCCAGGAATGGATCGGGCGGATCCAGGGCGTCCTCTTTTTCATTGCGTCGCTCCCATTTTTCTTTCTGCTGGTCCGCCGGATTTTTGGCGAATTCGCGGCGATTTGGGCGACTTTTTTCTATGCCTTCGCGCCCCTGAGCATCGCCGCGAGCCGCGCGTTCATGCCGGACGTGCCGTCGCTCAGTCTCACGATCGCGGGCAGTTATTTTTTTCTGCGGTGGATTGAGGAAGAGCGCTTGAAGTGGCTCATATCCTCGGCGGTTTTGGTTTCGCTCGCGTTGCTGGTCAAGCTGCCGATGGCGATCATCGGCGCGCCGCTGTTTTATCTGGCGTTGTGTCGAAACCAAGGAGGGGCGCTTTCCAAACCGCCCATTTATCCTGGAAGTGAAGAGCGAGACGCTCTTGAAAACGAAGACGGCGGTTTGGAAAGCGCCGCTCCTTGGAAAGACATTTTCATTCGCCGGGAGCTTTGGCTCTTCGCGGCGGTCGCACTGGTCCCGGCGGCGATTTGGTACTGGCATGCGCATCGGATCGCGGAGCGTTTTTATCCGCATCACTTCTTCGGGGCGGGCGGGATTCAAATCATGAACTTCGCCTGGTATTGGGGGATCCTTCGGCAAACCGCGTTTTCGAGCCTGACGCTGGTTCTTTTCACGCTCGCGATTTTTGGCGCGCTGATCGCGCCGCGCGGCAAACACACCCGGTTCTTTCATTGGTGGCTCGCGGCGATGACGCTGTTTGTTATCGTCGCCGGCTACGGGAACCGCCACCAATGGTATCAGCTGCCGCTGGTCCCGATCGCGGCTGTCTTCGCGGGATGCTTCTGCGCCTGGGTGGGCGGACGCGCGCAAGTCCCCCGCGTCCTGCGTTGGGCGGCTGCCCTGATGCTTGTCATTTCGTTTTCCGTTTCTTCGTACCTCTGCGCGAAACCGTTTTATCGGTCCGCTTCCGCGGCGCTTCGCGATCTCGGTCTTGAACTCAACGAAGCCACCACCCCTAGCGCCTTGATCATCGCGGCGACCGATGGCGACCCGACGGTTTTCTATTATGCGCATCGCAAAGGCTGGCATTTCCTGGGAGACGGCGTTTACGACGGCAACCCGCTCGATAGCGCACAGATCATTGCGAACCTGGAAAAACTCCGGGCCCGCGGCGCGACCCACCTGGTCTTTTACGCCGGCACCCAGTGGTGGCTCGAGTATTATCCGGAGTTCGCCCAGCACCTCGCTACGAACGCGACGCTGGTCGAGCAAACGCCTGAGTTTACGATCTACAGGTTGATCTCAGCATCGCGATAAGCGTCAAGGAACGGCGATTTGAAATCGCCGCCGAACGAAAACGGCGATTTCAAATCGCCGCTCCTTGAGGCAACTTCTGGTCCAACGCTATGGCAACATTCAAAATTCGAACGACCACGGATGCCGACTTGCCGATCATTCTCAGTTTGATCCGGGAACTGGCGGAGTACGAGCGCGAGCCGGATGCGGTGGTCGCCACGGAAGCGGGATTGCGCGAAGTTCTTTTTGGCGCAAAGCCGTCCGCGGAGGTGTTGCTCGCGCTGGAGGAGCAAGAGCCGGTCGGCTTCGCAGTCTATTTCCATAATTTTTCGACCTGGCTCGGGCGGCCTGGGCTTTACCTGGAAGATCTGTTTGTCAGGCCGGAAAAACGCGGAAAAGGCTATGGTCGCGCCTTGCTGGAACGCCTCGCGCAAGTCGCGAAGGAGCGGGGCTGCGGCCGAATGGAATGGGCAGTCCTCGATTGGAACGAGCCCGCGATCCAATTTTATCGCAAGCTCGGCGCGCAGCCGATGGATGAGTGGACGGTGTTCCGGCTAACGAGGGATGGGATTGCGAGATTGGCTGGCTCCGATTCGTAATCGTTCTCGTGCTCCTGCTCGTGATCGAGAGGAGCCAGAATCGAGCACGAGCACGAGCACGAGGACGAGGACGAGGACGAAAGGAAGCTACAATTTCGCGAAGGCACGGACGGGAAAGGTTCCCATACCTTTAACCTTCACCGGCACGGCGAAGAAGCGCGCGCCGCGATCGGGAATTTTCTCGAGATTGCACATATGCTCGACAATCGGAATGCCGGCACCCAGCAAAGAGGAATGGACCGGCCGTGTTCCGTCATCGGTCGAATCGATGTTGAACGAATCGATTCCGACCAGAGCGACGCCGGCTTTCACGAGAGACTCCGCTAACTCTCCTGTCAGGTGAGGGTGACCCTCGAAATACTGATCGGTCCGCCAGTGAACATCCCAGCCGGTGTGTACGAGGAGGGCTTTGCCGCGGACCGCGGCCAGTTCGATCGGCAGCGAATTGATCGCGCGACTTTGCCGCAGGGTTGCACGCGCAACGACGCAATCGAGGTTCGCGAGCGTTTCGAGTTTGAGCTGCGAGAGATCGTCGCCGTCCGGGTAGCGATGGAAGGGACTATCGAGATAGGTCCCCGTGTTCGCGACCATCTCGATCTTGCCGATCTGGAATTCGGTCCCGGCGGCGTAACGGGTCCGGGACGCTTCGCGGCTGAGATAATCGCAAACGATCGGGGCAGGGAGGCCTTTATAAGTTACCATCCCGTGCTCGACCGTGTGGCTGAGGTCGATGAGGTTGCCGTCAGACATTTCGAACAAGATGACAGCGCGAATGGATGAAACAAGGAGCGGCGGTTTGAAACCGCCGGTTACTGTAGTGACGGCGCTCTGTCGCCGTATAAAGCGGCTTTTGAGATCGGCGCTCAATACGCCGACAGAGCGGCGTCGCTACACCGGACGAAGGGCGTTTTGGAAAGCGTCCCTCCTAGGAAGACGGCGGTTTCAAACCGCCGCTCCTTGAAGCCTGGCCACGTTCCACGATGAAAATCGAAGATTACGCCTTCTTGAGCGACACCCAGACCGGTGCCCTGGTTGGGCGGGACGGTTCGGTCGACTGGCTCTGTTTTCCTCGCTTTGATTCGGGCGCCTGTTTTGCGGCTTTGTTGGGCGACCGAAAAAATGGGCGATGGTTGTTTTCGCCGAAGGAAGAAGTGACTGCCACACGTCGATGTTATCGCGACGGCACGTTGATTCTCGAAACTGAAATCGAGACTGCGAAAGGCGCGGTCCGACTGATCGATTTCATGCCGCCGCGGGGAAAAGACCCCGATATCGTCCGGATCATCGAGGGAGTGCGCGGCGAGGTGGAGCTAAAGATGGAGCTGGTCATCCGCTTCGATTACGGCCGGATCGTTCCCTGGGTGCGAAAACGCGACGGCGCGCTGGAAGCGATCGCCGGGCCGGACGCGCTCGTTCTTCGGACGCCGGTTGAGACGCGCGGCGAAGACCTGACGACGGTGGCCGAGTTTACAGTCGCGAAGGGCGAACGGGTGCCATTCGTCCTGACCTGGTTTGCCTCGCACGAGGAGGCGCCGCGCCGGATCAACCACGAGCACGCCCTGCGCGATACGATTGCGTATTGGAAGGAATGGTCGGGCAAATGCCAGCCGCACGGGAAATGGCAGGAGGCGGTTGTTCGCTCCCTCATCACCCTGAAGGGACTTACCTACGCGCCGACCGGCGGGATTGTGGCGGCCGCGACGACGTCGTTGCCGGAAGAAATCGGCGGGGTGCGCAATTGGGATTACCGGTATTGCTGGCTGCGGGACGCGACCCTGACCCTTTACGCGCTGATGACCTCCGGTTATCTCGACGAAGCGCGGGCCTGGCGGGAATGGCTCCTGCGAGCCATCGCCGGGAGCGCATCGCAGATGCAGATTATGTACGGTGTGATGGGAGAGCGCCGGCTCGAGGAGTACGAAGTTCCGTGGCTGGCCGGTTACGAGAATTCGAAGCCGGTCCGGATTGGAAACGCGGCGTCGAACCAGTTCCAGCTCGACGTTTACGGCGAAGTCCTGGCCGCGATGTATGTCGCCCATCGGGCCGGGATCGAGACGAATGACGTGGAATGGCGGATGCAGGTGGAGCTGATGAAGTTTCTCGAAACGAAATGGCAGGACCCGGACGAAGGCATTTGGGAGGTGCGCGGCGGGCCGCAGCAATTCACCCATTCGAAAATGATGGCCTGGCTGGCGTTCGATCGCGCGGTGAAGCTGGTCAAGGATTGCAGTTGCGCGGCGGGAGAAAACCTGGAGCGCTGGCAGAAAATTCGCGACGAGATTCACGCCCAGGTGTGCGAGCTCGGTTACAACGCGAAGAAGAAAGCGTTCACCCAGTTCTATGGCTCGGATGAGCTGGACGCGAGCCTGTTGATGATGCCGCTCACGGGATTTCTCCCGCTCGACGACGAACGGGTCGTCAACACCATCGAAGCGATCCGGCGCGAGCTGATGTGGAACGGCTTTGTCCTGCGGTATCGCGCTGAGATCAATGACGTGGACGGGTTGCCCGGCGGCGAAGGGGTCTTCCTGCCGTGTTCATTCTGGCTGGCCGATTGCCTGCATTTGCTCGGGCGAACGGCGGAAGCGACCGAATTGTTCGAGCGCCTGCTCGAATTGCGTAACGACGTCGGCCTTCTCTCCGAGGAATACGATCCGCACGCCAAACGCCAGCTCGGAAATTTTCCCCAGGCGTTCACTCATGTCGCCCTGGTCAATACCGCGAACCTACTCTCCGGCGGCTCGCGAGCCTTGCATTATCGGCAAAGGGCCGAGCGCCCAAAGATGGTTAGTTCTTTACATAAAAACTAGAGAGCGGGATACTCGACCCGTGTTCCCTTGGAGGCGCAGCGTCCCGGTTATTTGTTTCGTTTTCGGCACGAGCCTCTGCACCGCTCAAACCGTGGTGAATTCCACGTTTCTGAATCTCTTCGGGCCCTCCTTCTACAGCGATCCGAGCAATTGGTCTCCGGCGCAGGTTCCGAACAACAACGGGACGACGCTCTACAATGTCACGATTGGAGATGGTTTTTGGGTCGAGCTCGATACGGATGCGACGATTTCGAACCTGAACCTTACCGGCTTTTTTGCTCGGATCGAGGTGTCAGGTCACGCCTTGAACGTGAATGGCACCACCTCGAATCAAACGGCGGCAGGTGACATTCGGATTATTTCCACGCCGGGCAGCCCGGCCCTGTTCAATGCCGGTACGTTCTCGCGCTTCGCGAACAATACCCTCAGCGGCTCCTGTGACATCGCAGCCGACCAAGGGGCGGCTACCTTTCAATTCAATGGCGCCAACATCGAGCGCCTGACTGATTCCTACTTCTCTCTCTCCGGAGCTTCCGCGAAGGTGGTTGATGAAGCAGGGAACGACGCGTTTCGAGATTTCGCCTGGTTGGATAAGACAGCCACGCTCTTCATTAGCGATCACGCGTTTGTGACTGGCGCGCCGTTTTTTAATGATGGTCAACTCAACGTGGCGCAGAGCTTCACGCCTTCGAGCTTTACGGCGGCGGCGGGTCTGGTGAACTTTGACGCGGCCACGCGGACGCTCGCCGGCGGACTGTTTACAATTGGCTCCGCGGATCCCCCCGCGGGGCCGGTCGAGTTGCGCTTTAACGGAGCGGATATCGTGAACCTCGCCAGCTGGATCAGCCTGGCTGGCGCGACTTCCGGGATCGTCGATCTCATGGGGAATGATGGCTTGCGAAACCTTGGTCACATTCTTTCCAGCGGGACCTTTGGGCTGGGGCAGCGCGCGATCACGATCACCCAGCCTTTCCAGAACGATGGGACTATCTCGCTCTCTCTCGGAGCGGTGATGACCATTGCAGGAGGTTTCTCGAATTTCGATCCGGCTACGCACACCTTGAGCGGCGGGACGTGGAGCCTGTCAAAGGATGCACAGTTAAAGTTCGCCGGCGCCGACGTTGTCCATAACGCTTCGGCAATCACGCTGTCGAATACGGCGACGGTCACCGATTTGACTGGCAACGACGCGTTTCGGAATTTCAACGATAACCTCAGTGGCGGAAATTTTGTAGTCGGCCATTCCCGTCATTTCAACGCGCCCGGGGATTTCACGAACGCAGGCCGCATCGAGACGGTGCCTTACCAGTTTTTTCTTCACGGGACCTTGTACGAAGGCCGCTTCATCGTGTCCGCCGGTTTTCGTTACATCCAGAGCGCCGGCGAAACAGTCAATAACGGATGGTTGATCGCCGATCAGGTAGATCTTCTCGGAGGCACCTTCTCGGGCCGAGGCCTTATCCAGGGGAATGTCATGGTGACGAATGCGAGGTTCGTCTTGTCCTATCAGGCGACCGTGAACGGCAATCTGACGCTGACGCCGGAGTCGCGCGTTCGCTATCAGTTCGAAACCTACGACCCGCCTCTCCACGACATCAATGGAACGGTGAAGTTGGCCGGAACGCTCGAGGTCGATATCCCAAGCGAGCGTTTCATTTCCAGCACCCAAGTCCTCACCATCTTGAAAAGTGCGACGCCCCTCTCCGGTGTTTTCTCCAACGCGCCGAATGGCGGGCGGATTCCGACCGTGGATGGGAAAGGGTCGGTCGTCGTGCTCTACAGCTCCAACTCGGTTTCCGTCACTCAATACCATGCCGAGCCCCCGCCCTCCCAACTGCTCAACATTTCGTCGCGCGTCTTTTTGCGGGCGACCCAGGGCGACCCGACGGGCCAGGAGTCGGTCATGATCGGCGGATTTATCATTCCCGGGAGCGTTGGGAAAGAAGTCGTGCTGCGCGGGCTTGGCCCATCTCTCGCCCAGTTCGGCCTCAATCCAGTCCTGGCCGATCCGACCCTGGAAGTGCATGCGGCCGGCGGCGCGCTCATCGCGAGCAACGATAACTGGCGGGAAAACGAGGCGGCGATTTTGGCGACTGGTCTGGCGCCGAGTGACGACCGGGAAGCGGCCTTGCGAATGTCGCTCTCCCCCGGCACTTACACGGTGGTGGTCCGGGAAAAAAGCGGGTTGGCCGGGCATGGGCTGGTCGAGGTTTACGACCTCACGCAAAACTCCACCTCGAAACTGGGGAATATCAGTACGCGCGGTTTCGTGGACGCAACCAACGTGCTCATCGGTGGAATCATCGTGGCCGGCTCCGGCCAGGCAAACGCCGAGATCGTCGCCCGCGCACTCGGCCCGACGTTGCAATATTCCGGTATTTCGAATCCACTTGCCGATCCTACCCTTGAGGTGCGCGACGCGAACGGTGTCGTGCTCGCCTTCAATGATGATTGCCTGGCTAATGCCCAGCAGCTCAATTCCACCGGCCTTCTGCCGCAGAACAACAGAGAATCCGCGCTGCGCCTCTCGCTGCCCCGCGGGAGCTACACGGCGATCGTCCGGGCAAAACCGAACAATAGCGGAGTCGCGTTAGTCGAGTTCTACGATCTTCGCCGGTAACGAAGCCGATCAGCGGTTGATGTCGTAAACTTCAACGAGGGCAACACCGCTCGCGCCGCTGTTGCTCCGGACAATTGCCGTATAAGATCCGCCATTGGCTGGCAGGGTGGTCACAATAGCCGATTCCAGATTGTGACTCGGCGCCAGGCCGGTGGCGATGATGTCGGCTTCCTGATTGCTCCGCCAATTGTCATTGGAGGCAATCAACAGGCCGTTCCCGTCATACAGGCTTAAGGTCGGATCTCCCAGGGGTTGGGGCACGGGCAACGATGGCCCTGTCGCCCGGACGATTATCTTCAGCGGATCTTGCCCCCAAACAATCAAGCCGCCGATCAAAACGTTGTCCCCGGTCTGGACAAATCCGCGGGTCGAAATATTGGCCGGCTTCGACTCGAGCGTCTGGGCCAGATCGTACACCTCAACCAATCCTATACCGGTCCCGTTGTTCACCCCGCGAACGATGGCGGTATAGGCCGAGTTTTGGGCGGGCAGATAGGCCACAATGGCCGATTCCAAATTATGGCTCGGCGGAATCGTGGTCGCGATGATCTCCGCCTCTTGATTGCTCCGCCAGTTATCGTTCGAAGCAATCAGATCACCGGCGGAATTACGCAGCTCGAGAATGGGATCGGCGAGCGCTCCGGGAAAGAAGGAAGAGAGCGACGGCCCGATCGCGCGCACCATAACTCTCTTTGGCTCCGTGCCGGTGATGATGAATCCACCAATCAGAGCATTGTCCCCCGTTTCGACCCGGACCCGCGTGGAGATGTTCAGCAACTGCCCCGTGGCAGGGGTGGCCTGAAAGCCAGTAAGCAAAATGGAGTTCGGCGTGTAAGTGACGAGGAACGACCCGCGACCATCCACGGTTGGGATACGCCTCCCATGGGGAGCATTACTGAACGCCCCAATGATCCCTCCAGCGCTCTCCACTACGCGATAGGTCGCCGTGGGCGATGGTGTCGATTCCGGCGCTGCAATCTGAAGAGTGCCAGCGGCTGTGAACGTTTCATTCACTCTAAAATTAGCACCATACTGCTCCGGTCTCGTTAAGAGCCGCGAGTTCGCAGAGAGATGGACTGTCCCCTGCACGGTGAACGAGCGCGCGGCAAAAAGGGCGTCATCAATCGTAAGATCCCCCTCAAGAAAAGCAGGATTTCCGAAATAAGGGTTGCCAGCTGTCGTAAAAGAGCCCCCCAGGACCTCCATTTCGCCGGTAAAATCTGCATCCAAAAGAGAGGTCTCTCCTTCCGTTTGAGTATAGCGATGGCCTTCTGGAAGGATGAAGTGCGCCCGGGCAATATCCCCGGTGCCCTGCATGATGACGACTCCCGCGTTCGTGAAATCGGCGGCCGCGGTGAAAGTCTGGGAGATGATCGCGAACTCACCGCTCTTCCGGTTGTGGGCAAGATTGCGAAGCGCGTCATTTCCGCTTTCATCCAAGATTTTCCCGCCCTGGTAGAGATAGATTGAGGCGGCGTTATCGGTAATGTCAGCGCCGTTGAAAACGAAACGAGCGCTGCCTTCAAGCAGGTAAGAGCCGCCAGTAAGGGTGCGGGTGGCCGGGTCGAAATTGGTCAGCAATCCTTTTACCGTAAATCTCCTCCCGGGGCTGAGCATACCGTCATTGGTAAAGTTCCCTGGGATGGAATAATCACGGCCGCTCACACTAAAGACACCCGTCACGGTGTTATGAGAAAAATTTCGTAAGGCGTCCGATCCGTTCTGGTCGACGATCTTCGCGAGCGGCCCGTGGATTCCGAGGGTGGCTGCGTTGTTGACGATATCGGCCCCGGCGAACTGGAGAGTGGCGGAATAGGAGCTGTTTCCAACGATGGAGTAGCTTCCGCCGGTCAGGGTGTGCGTCGTCCCGTCGAAGTTGGTCAGATTGCCGGGGATACTGAAAAGGCCGACCCGGTCGGAACCAGCGCCGATCGACAATTCGCCTTCATTGGTGAAGGGCCCCGTGACGAAGAATTCACGCCCGGCCATGGACAGGCTCGAAGTGCTGTCGATATGAGCAAGGTCGCGGAGGGCGTCGTTTCCGAATTCGTCAACGATCCGGGTCAAGGGGCTGGCGAGGGCCAGGTAGGCGGAGTTGCTTAAGGTGGTAACGTGCGCGCCGTTGAATTGCAGGGTGTAATTGGAAAGATAATACCAACCCGTCAGCGAGCCTGCGGAGAAAGTACTCAAGGAACCCGCGGCAAACGTCGAGCCGGCCGGATCTGGGGCGGTCAGAAAAAAATCCCATAATTGCTGAGGGGAGCTGTGCGTTACGGTCGTGGCGCCGGTCACGGTAAGGGTGTGCCGTTCGCCGTCGGAGAGAATCGTGGCGGAATCGAGGGTGACATTCGACACCGTCGCATCAACATTTAGCCGAAGCTGGAAGCCCGACTGTGGAATCGTAATGTTGTAGCTTTTCTCCGCGGTATTGTTTGGGACTTCTGGAGGCGACCAGTTATTTGGATCCCCATAGTACCCGACGCCGTGCGGCGTGAAGGTTGAATTCACCACGGTTTGTCCGACCGCAAGCTGGCCGGCGAGAAACGTCAGGAAAACGCCGAGCCCGACGGGAGGGAAGGACATGCCGCAGGCTATCGTGATTCCACGCCCGAGGGCAAGGTTTTTCCTACGGAAGGCAGCGGTCCCACTGGTCGAAACCGTTAGACGCTTTGCACGAGGCGCTTGATGATTCGATAGGCCGGCTCGGCTTCGTTGGCGGGAACAATGCGCCGCATGGACGAGGAATACGATCCCGCGCGCCAAACGCCAGCTCGGTAATTTCTCCCAGGCCTTCACCCACGTGGCCCTCGTCAATACCGGGCCATTACTGAATGGCCGGCGGTAGCGTCCCAGCCGTATTAATTAGCGGCTTTACTGAAAAACTTTCTTGGGTGAAAATCAGCGCCCGATGTCTCCTCCTCCCCGGTTATTTGGATTTGGATTGTGCTGCAGCCTCATAGCGACGCTCGTTTTGCTGAACGGCGCCGGTGTCGCCCTTGTAGCTGCTCCGCCTGCCCATCCCGGCTGGCCGTCCTCGCCTATTTCGGTTAATGCGGAGACACCGGTAGCCGCCGATCTCGACGGCGATGGCAAACTCGAGATTCTTTGGGGCCGACGCTTCGGCGTCAGTGCGCGGCACGAAGACGGCACCTTTGTCAACGGCTGGCCGGCCGCCATGTACGAGTCACCGGCGGGCCCTCCCTCCGTCGCCGAACTCGACGGGGCTCCGATCGTCGGCATGCTTTCCTACGACTTTAATGTCGGGCAGGGGCAGGTCTCGCTCTGGCGCGGTGACGCGACGCCTCTTCCGGGTTGGCCGAAGACAATCGTTACAGGAAATCCCTGGGTGCCTCATCAGTTTCCATTGGTGCTGGCCGACGTCGACAACGACGGGAAGCCGGAGGTGATTTACGTCTCAAGCACAGCGGCTAATGGAACCGGCACGGCGGTCATTCACGTCGATCGCATCGACGGAACGCCTTTGTCCGGTTGGCCTGTGACCCTGCCAGTAGCGGGCGAGGATATCTATGATGGATCTCCCGCGGTGGCTGACGTCGATGGCGACGGGCGGCTGGATCTCGCGGTTGTGACTCACCATAGTAAAATCTTTCTCTTTCATGATAACGGGGTCGTGTTTCCGGGTTGGCCCGTAACCTTGAGCGACAGTTACATTTCCAATTCGGTTTCGTTCGCGGATGTCAACGGCGACGGGGGATTTGAATTGGTCGTCACCACGTACGACAATCGGGTGGGGGTTTACGACCCAGCTGGAAATTTACTCCCGGGCTGGCCCAAGACAGTCAGCGATCACCCGTATCCACCCGCCTTTGCCGACTTGGACAACGACGGCAAACTCGAAATAGTTTTTGGAACGCTTGGTGGCGGAGTCTATGTCCTGCGATCCGACGGCACGAACTTTCCTGGGTGGCCGAAGATTTTCCCCATCAGGGTCCACTCCGTCGCTCTCGCGGACTTGAATGCGGATTCCAAGGTGGACCTTCTCGCGACCGATGGTCAGCGCAATGTTTACGCCTGGAACTACGACGGCACGCCGATCAGTGAACTTGGCTTTCCTTTCCAAGTCCCCGGCAATTTCGGCTTTTACTCTGGGCCGATCGTCGCGGACATCGACGGGGACGGACTGAATGAGTTTTTCGCGCTCGGGGAGTCGGTAATTCACGTCTGGGATTTGCCGACGACCTACAATCCTTATCTGGCGCGTAATCCGGGCTTCATGGGCGGTAATCAGCACATGTCGCGGTATGCACCGGAGCCGGCCTTCGACCCGATCGGAAACCCGGTCTACGCATACACCGACCAGGTCGTAGACTTCACTGTCACGGGCAGGGGTTTCCTAAAAGGAATGCGCGCCTTCATCGGAGACCGGGAGCAGACGGTTACCGACTTGACAGCGACTTCCATAACCATCAGGGCGGATAACGTTCCCATCCCGTTTGCAACCTACGCTCTCTATCCGCTTCGAGTCACAAACGTCAACTCTGGCTCGTCCGAATCACTGATCGACGCGGTCTGGGTTTGGCGAGGAAGCTCCACCCCACCGCCTACGCCGACTCCAACGCCGGCACCCACACCCACCCCGCGACCCGTCCTGAACGTTTATGCTCAAAATCCCGCGCACTCCGTTGGCGCCCTCTCGGATGGGGTGCGAATCACGGTCGCCGACGACTTTCAGTTAAGTGAAGATACGACCGTCACGCGGATCCGATGGTGGAGCGGGTATTTCGGTCCGGCTCCGGTCCCGGACACCTTCACGTTGCGATTGTTTGCGGATGCCGACGGCCATCCCGGCGCATTGATCCGGACGTTGGATCTTGGGCCGATCAGTAAGACGCGGACGGCATTTGATTCAGGTAACGCACCGGAGTTCGAACAGGTGGCAGACCTGCGGACCCCGTTCCTGGCCAAGGCGGGCGTTCGATACTGGCTTTCGATCACCAATCCCGTGCCGGTTTGGGCCTGGGAGCCATCTCACGATCATGGTCTGGTTGGCGCTGCGCGCAGCATTAGCGATCCCGTCAACGGCCCCTGGGAACCGTACGACCTCGATTTTGCCTTCCAACTCGAATCGGTTGCCGGCGGTCTGGCCAACATCTCGACGAGGGCGTGGGTTGGAACCGGCGACAATGCTGTAATTGTCGGATTCATCATTACCGGTAACGGGCCGACCCGGGTTTTGCTTCGTGCCATTGGCCCATCGTTGAGCGCGTCCGGCATCACCACGAGTCTGAACGACCCCACGCTCGGCTTGTATGACAGCAGCGGCGCACTGCTCGCGGCCAACAATGATTGGAGAATCACCCAGCTCGGAGACCTTATTCCGGCAAACCAGACTGCTGAGCTTCAGGCGCTTGGCGTCGCTCCCACTGACGATCGCGAGTCGGCCATGATCGTCACCCTTCAACCCAATCGCAGCTATACCGCCCTGATCCGCGGTCTTGCCTCCAGCTCCGGCATCGCTGTCGCAGAAGTTTACGATTTGAATTATGGCTCGGTCGCCCGGCTCGCGAACATCAGCACGCGCGGCCTGGTTCAGACCGGCGAGCAGGTGATGATAGGCGGCTTCATTATCCGCCAACCTTCCGGACGAGTGATCGTCCGTGCCCTTGGGCCCTCCCTGCAGGCCTTCGGAATCAACAATGCGTTACCGGATCCTTTTCTCGAGCTGCACGACAGTAACGGTGCGGTGCTCGCGTCGAATGACAGTTGGCGCTCCGAACAGGAGGAGGAAATTATCCAGACCGGGCTTTCTCCTTCGCAGAATCTCGAAGCGGCGATTGTGACAAACCTTCCAGCCGGCGCCTACACCGCAATTATTAGAGACGCGAACGGCGCCGCGGGCGTCGGCCTGGTGGAGGTTTACGACCTGGATCCATGAGAGAAAGCGATCCTGCGAGGCTGGTTTCCCCGGTCGCCAGCAGGAATCTTTAGAACGCGCCGATCTGGAGCAGCCGGTTAATCATGTCTTCGACGGTGACGATGCCGATGAGTTTGCGTTGGGGATCGATGACGGCGGCGAGGCCGAGGCGGGCGGCGCGCAGGCGCTGAATGATTCGGTAGGCCGGCTCGGCATCGCGTGCGGTGACGATGCGGCGCATGTAACGGCTGAGGGATTCGGGACGCGTTTGATCGAAAAGAATGTCGAGGGCGTTGAATAGCCCGATCGCCTCGCCTTCCGGCGAGATAACTGGCAGGCGGTCGACGCTGTGGGCGGCGCTGAGCCGTAATGCTTCATCGATGGTCGTGTCTGGAGTGACCGTGACCGCTTTCTCCAAGGGCACCATCACGTCGGAGACTTTGACGTTCCGGAAGTCGACCACGTTGTGAATCATGGCGCGCTCGGTCGAAGTGAGAGCGCCTTCCCGCTCGCCCTGCACGGCGATCTGTTTCAACTCTTCTCGCGCGATGAAAAGGCGCCCCGATTCGCTGGCGCGCTTGGGGAGGAGTAAATGGCCGGCGCGTTCGCCGATCTCCAAAACGGGCCAGAGCAAAATAGAAACCCATTCCAGCACACCGCCCAGGGCAGCCAGGGCGCGAAACGGAAAACGCCGGAAGAGCGATTTCGGCAGAACGCCGAGAACGAAAAGATAGATCGGCAGGGCGATCAAAATCGACCAGAGAAAACCTGCCGGTCCGAACGAGTTGACGATCACTTTCGTCAGGAGGAGCAGGCTGAGAATATTGGCGAGGTTCGTCACGAGCAAAACGGTGACGAGCAGGCGCTCCGGCCGTTTGATGAGCCGATCCAGCCGCAGGGCGGCCCGGCTCCGCTGCTTCACGTGATGGCGCAACCGAACGGGGTCGACCGAGAGCAATCCGGCTTCGATGCCGGCGAAGAAAAACGAGACCGTCCAGAGAAGGAAAATGGCAACGCCGTAGATCATGGCTCGGTGGCTCCGTTACCTTCCTGCTCCGGATCGAGACAGGCAGTCTTTTCGAGAAGGATTTCTTCAATCCGTTTTCGCCCGGCTCGCCGGACCGTAATCGCGAGTCGCGGCATTTCGAAACGCGTTCCTGAAGGCGGCAGATAACCGAGCCGGTTGAAGACGAGGCCGCCAATCGTATCCAGCCCCTCCGCTTCCAGCTCGAACCCGAGGTGCTCGCTCAAGTCGTCGAGGCGCGCGTTCCCGCTCACGAGAAAACGTCCATCTTCCAGCGGCTCGATGTAGAGATCGGCGTCGCCGAGCGGCGCGGCGTCGCTAATGATTTCTTCCGTGATGTCGGAGAGGGTGATGATCCCCTCCGTGCCGCCAAATTCGTCGACCACGATGGCGAGACCCTGGGGATGGTTGAGAAAACTCCGGAGCAAATCGAGCGCTTTCATCGTCTCGGCGACGTAGGAGGGCGCGCCCATCAGCTCGGTGTAGTGGTCGGCGGAGTTGAGGAGAAAAAGCTTCACGTCCAGCACGCCCACGATCTGGTCGGGTGTGTCCGCATATACCGGGACGCGATGGTGGCGGCGCTCGCGCAACTGCCCCATGGCCTCGTCGTTCGTCAGGTCGTCCGGGAGTGCGAACATGTCGACCCGCGGCGTCATGCAATCCTTCGCGGTCTTGTCGCCGAGCTTGATGATTTCCTGAATCATCTCCCCTTCGGCCTCCTGCAGGGTGCCCTGTTCCTCACCCATCTCGACAAGGGTTTCGAGTTCCTCGTCGCTTAATTTCTTTCGGTTCCGCAAGTGAACCGGCGTCATCCGGTCCACGATTGCAGTGCTGGCCCGCTCCAGGATGCGGCCGACCCGGTCGAGGAGGGGCATGGTGGCTCTCAGAGTAAAAACGCCGAGCGCCGATAATCGGTAAGGCGCGGAGAGGGCGAGCAGTTTCGGAATCAGGTCACAGAGCAAAACGACGATGGCGAAAATGACGGTGGCGCCGAGCCAGGCCGAGAACTGTCCGGCCAGGGGCCCTCTCCAAATGAGGAGGCAGCAAAGGACAATCAGCGGGACATTGGCGAAAACATCGCCCAGGAGCAGGACGTTCAGGACGCGCCGCGGATTCTGGCGGAACACGTTGATGAATTCCTTGAGAGAGGGATGCGTTTCCTCCAGCCGGCGGAGCTGGTGGGATTTGAGAGAGAACAGGGCGGTTTCGAGGCCGGAAAAGAGAGCCGACCAAAAGATCAGGGCCGCAATGAAAAAGAGGAGAAGGATCAGGGCTGTCAGCGTCATTTTCTGGAGACGGCCCGCCCCCGGGCCGTTTGGTGGACGACACTCGAGTGCTCTTCCGGCGCGGAGGCGCGCCGGCTCCAGTGTCGTCGTTTGCCCATCATCACAGGCACCGCCAAATTAAGGCCTTCATGAGCAAAGGCGAGAGGATTTCGCATTTCGTGCAATCGCTGGAGGGGGTCAACACCCGCGCTGGCAGCGGCCGGATGGCGGACCATCCCTACTATCGAGCGTTCTTCCAGTGCTGGAACGAGCGGCGTTACTACGAAGCCCACGATGTGCTCGAGCAGGTCTGGCTGAAGGACCCGATCAGCCCGGAGGATGCGCAATATTTCAAGGGGCTGATCCAGGCGGCCGGGGCGTTCGTCCATCTGCAGAAGCAATTCGAACATCCGACCCATCCGAAACACGGGAAACGGCTCGGCCCGGCGGTCCGCCTGTTCCGGTTGGCGGAAAAGAACCTGGCGCCATTTGGAGATGAGCGACATGCCTTGGATCTCGCCCAGTTTCGGGAAATTCTTTCGACATACCGCGATCGCGTGGAGGCGGAGGGAAAAAATCCCTGGACGCCGGAGAGCGCCCCGAAGGTTGCTCTTCTGTAGCCGCTTCGCTGTGCGAAGCGCTGTAGCGTCCGCTGTCGCCAGCGGATAGGCATGCGCTGATGACAGCGCACACTACAACGTCGCCCACAGGGCGACGGCTACAGTTGGCTTTGCGGCCCGCAACACGATAACGTGAAAAA